>CAYQBR010000075.1:0-5802 GCA_964415735.1 uncultured Klebsiella sp.
GGAGAATCCGGGGCGCGCGTCACCACGCCACTGTCTGCCGCAGCGCCGTGTCCGGCATGGCCCGCGTGATCGTCCTGCTGGGCCCAGGCGCCGCTGGCCACCAGGATGGCAAGGGTCAAGGCGGCTTTGGTCATCATCTTCATGGGATTCTCTCCTGTGTCAGGGGCTCGATTCGCCGAGCCATGAGGTCAGTCTAGGCGCGGCGTCCGAGCCCTCCGGATGATCACGATCATAGCCCTGCGGCTCAGCCCTGCAGGCCGAAACGCACCACGCTCTGGGCCAGATGCTCCTCGTCGCTGATGCCGGCACGGTGCGCCGCCATGGCAATCGCGTCCTTGCCGGCCAGATAGCGCAGGCGGGGGCTGGCGTCGGTGGCAGCCTCGTGGATCACCCGCGCAATCTCCATCGGCTCGGAGTAGTCGACCCGGCGCGCCGGGTCGGCAAACACCGCCATGATGCTCTTCAGCGAGGCATCGTAGAGGTCGAGGCCCGGCAGCGACATGACGTCGAGGGAGCGCCCGGCAAAGTCTGTCTTCACGCCCCCCGGCTCCACGATCTTCACCCGCACGCCCTGAGGCGCCAGCTCGATGGCCAGCGATTCGGAAATGCCCTCCAGGGCGAACTTGGTGCCGTGGTAGAGCGAATTGAACGGGAAGCTGACACGGCCGCCGATGGACGAGACATTGATGATCACGCCGCGGCTGGCGCGCAGATGCGGCAGGGCGGCCTGCATCGTCTGCACCGGCCCGAAGACATTGGTGCGGTATTGCCGCTCGAGCTGTTCGGGTGTCACCGCCTCCAGCGGGCCGAACAGACCGTAGCCGGCATTGTTGAGCAGCACGTCCAGGGCGCCGAAGCGCGACACCGTGGCCTTCACGGCGGCCTCGATGCTGGCCTGGTCGGTGACATCCAGCGCCTGCACCAGCACATTGGGCAGGGCCGCCAGTTCGCGCTCGCGGGACGGGTCGCGCATGGTGGCGGCGACATTCCAGCCCGCCTGCTGGAAGAGCTGGGCGGTGGCACGCCCGATGCCGGTGGATGCGCCGGTGATGAGGATCGTTTTCATGAGGTCACTCCAATGGGTTGTAGGGGGCAGCGTGGATCAAACCGGGTCAACTATGCTCGATTTCTGAGCAACTTGACGTCAAAGCAAGGCGGCCGAGGCTATAATGCCGCCCAGTTCAACGAGCAGCATACGCCATGCGCAAGATCTTTCCCTACATCCTCCTCTGCAGTCTCTGGCTGCCCGGCGCCGGCCAGGCGCAGACGCTGAACGTTCTCACCTGGGAAGCCTATTTCTCCGAGGCACTGATCAGCGCCTGGGAGGCGCGCACGGGCGCCACGGTGAACCAGATCGTGTTCGACAACGACGAGGTGCGCAACACCATGCTCGGCACGGTGCGGCCTGGCACACTTGACTTGGTGACCATCGACAAGGTGTCCGCGCCCCTGTTCGGCGAACGCGGCATTCTGGTGCCGGTGGCGCAGTACAGCGGCACCGAGAACCTGCGACACCTGGCACCGCGCTGGGTGGAGAGTTGCGGCAGTTTCGCCACGCCGTATCTGTGGGGCACCATGGGTCTGGTCTATCGCCGCGACATCCTGCCCCAGGCGCCCGACTCCTGGCGGGCGCTGCTGCAACCCGAGGCCGCGCTGATCGGTCACGTTGGTCTGCTCGACAATTACATCGATACACTCGCCCCATCCCTGATCCTGCGCGAGGCGTCCATCAGCACCGACGACGAAGCCCTGCTGAGCGAGGTCTATGACGAGCTGCGCGCGCTGCTGCCCAGTGTGCTGACCTTCGACTATGCCCTGACCTTCGTCGGCCGGCACCCGCAGGCCGACAGCCTGCATCTGGCGCTGGCCTACAGCGGCGATGAGCGCGAGCTGAACCGGCTGAGTGGCACCGACCACTGGGCCTATGCCGTGCCGCAGGAGGGCACCGCGCTGTGGATCGACTGCCTGGCCGTGGTGGCGAATTCCAGCAATCAGGCGCTGGCCATGGATTTCCTCAATTTCATGAACACCCCGGAACTGGCCGCCGCCAACTCCGAAGCGCTGGGGATCGCCACCCCCAATACCGCCGCCGTGGCGCTGCAGCAGGAAGCCTTCCGCAACGACCCGCTGGTCTATCCGGATGCCGCCACTGGCGCGCATTTCCAGGAGTACGAGGCCATCACCCTGAACAACATCCTGATGCGCAATCGCATCACCAGTGCGCTGGTGAAACTCCATGAATCTCAGTAAGCGCTCTCTGCTGGTGATCACCCCGGTGGTGCTGCTGAGTTTCCTGGTGGCCTCCCTGGTGGTGTACGAGCAGGCACGCAATTTCGTCGAGCGGCAGGAACAGTACCGCCTCAACAATGCCGTGAGCCAGCTCGCCTCGATCTTCAACCAGTACACCACCTTCACCGAAAGCTATCTGCACGCCATCACCGAGAGTCACATCTTCCACGAATACCTGCTGGCCAGCGAAGACGACTACAACGAGCTGGCCCTGGTGCGCAGCCTCGAAGACAGCTTCAAGACCTTCAGCCAGCACCGCTCCGACTACATGAGTTTCGCCATCGCGGCGCGCTACCCGGAGCCGGAGATCAGCTACTACTTCGAACTGAGCGACAACCCCTTCAGCGTGCTGTCGGTGCCGCTGCGCGACTTCGCCTATTCGCTGTATGAAGGCGAGGCCACCGAGCTCTGGGAATATCTGCAACCGCCCGGCGAGGTCAACACGCTGGTGAAGGCCCAGCTGATCGATCGCGTCACCTTCGCCGAACCGATCGCGTCCCAGCGTGACAACAGCATCGTGGTGCAGCTGGCCATCGAGCCCACCGAGTTCAATGCCGCGCGGGAGCGCTTCGAACAGGAATTCGGCCAGTCCTTCACGATCAGCAAGACCCTGCTGCCACAGGAAGGCCTGCATGCCAGCGCGGGACTGGGCAATGACAATTTCCTGCAGATCGCCCTGCCTCCGGACTATCTGCAGGCCCAGCTGCAGCCGCTGGCCGGGTGGCTGACACTGATCAGCCTGGCGTTTGCCGCCACCGCGTCGATCTGCCTCTACGGGCTGGTGACGCGCTATGTGACACGACCGGTGTCCATGCTGGAAAAGGATCTGTCCGACGTGATGGCGCGCAAGAGCAACACCATCCCCGTGCGCAATGCGGGCGACGACGAGATCAGCCGGCTGGCCAGCACCTTCCGCAATCTCTACGAGGATCTGTCCAGCTCGTACGAGGAAACCCGTCGCCTGATGCAGCGCGACAGTCTGACCAGCCTGTACAACCTCAGCTTCGTGACCTTGATGGGTCGCACGGCTTTGGAAGACGCCACCCGGCAGGGCGAACAGGTGGCCCTGATGTATCTGGACCTCGACAACTTCAAGTTCGTCAACGACAAGTACGGCCACAAGTTCGGCGACGAGCTGCTGACGGCCTTCGCGCTCAGCCTGTCGGACATCGCGGTGATCCGCTCCTCGGACACGCAGAAGGAAGGCGGTCCGCTGGTCCTGCCCGGGCGCGTCGCCGGGGACCAGTTCTGCCTGCTGATCCGGCACCCGCGCGCCATGCAGGAGGCCCGCGAGATCGCCGACATGGTGCTGAGCCAGCTGGCCGACGGCCTGCATTTTGCCAAGGCCCGCTTCCCGATCAGCGCCAGCATCGGCATCGCCGTGTTCCCCACCGACGGCAATTCCCTCAGCCAGCTGATCTCCAATGCCGACACGGCGATGTACCAGGCCAAGCTGCAGGGCAAGAATCAGGCAGCCTTCTATTCGCCGGCACTGGCGCGCAAGCTGCGCCGCCGCCAGGAGATCGAGACGGCGCTGAAGATCGTCAAGCCCGACGCGGAATTCCGTCTGGTGTACATGCCTCTGCTGAACGTGAAGACGGGCGAGCTGGACGGCTTCGAGGCGCTGCTGCGCTGGGAGTCGCGCAAGCTGGGCACGGTGGACCCGGACGAGTTCGTGCCCATCGCCGAATCCTGCGGCGTGTTCGCCATGATCGACGAGTGGGTGATCCGCACCGGCCTGTCCAGTTACCCGGCCATCCGCGATCTGCTGGGTCGGGACTTCAAGCTGTCGCTGAACATCTCCTCGGCGCAGCTGCAGCTGAGCAACATCACCGAGGTGCTGGACCGCTATGCCCGCCGCTTCGACATCGCCCCGGGCAATATCCAGCTGGAGATCACCGAAACGGTGAACATCGAGTTCACCAGCCACGCCAGCGCCTTCCTGAACCGCCTTTCCGAGGCCGGCTACATGCTGGCCCTGGACGACTTCGGCGCCGGCTTCACCTCCCTGCTGCGCATCGTGGAATACCCGATCAAGATGGTGAAGTTCGACAAGCGCTTCATCCAGCAGACACTCAAGCGCGGCAACCGCCAGATCCTCAAGCCGCTGGTGGAGCTGTGCCACTCCAACGGCATGCTGGTGACGATGGAAGGGGCCGAGTCGCAGGAAGACATCGACCTGCTCAGCACCTTCGATTGCGACTACATCCAGGGCTATTTCCTGGGCCAGCCGATCACGCTGGCCGAGATGGAGGAGGTGCTGCGCTCACTGCGCAACGGTGACGCCACCGAACAGGGCAGCGTCAAGTCAGTGCGGGCAGGTTGAGGTCGATGCAACCAGGGGCGGGCGCCCCTCAGTCGTCACGGCGGGGCATGTGGCCGAGCTTGCTGGCCTTGACTGCCAGATAGCCCTTGTTGTGCGGGTTGTAGCCGGTGTGGATGGGCAGGCGCTCAGCCACAGGGAAGCCCAGGGCCTCCACGGCGCGCACCTTGCGCGGATTGTTGGTGAGCAGGCGTACGGTGTGCACCCCGAAGTGCTCCAGCATCGGCCGCACGATGGCGTATTCGCGGCCATCGGCCAGAAAGCCCAGCTGCTCGTTCGCTTCCACAGTGTCGGCGCCGGCATCCTGCAGGGCGTAGGCCCGGATCTTGTTCAGCAGGCCGATGCCACGGCCTTCCTGACGCAGGTAGAGAATCAGCCCGCGGCCTTCCCGCGCGATATGCTGCATGGCGTACTGCAGCTGCGGCCCGCAGTCACAGCGCAGACTGAACAGGGCATCGCCCGTCAGGCACTCCGAATGAATGCGGCACAGCGCCGGTTCGCCATTGTCCAGATCGCCCATGGCCAGCACGATGTGTTCCTTGCCGGTCTGCGGATCCTCGAAGCCATGGATCGTGAATTCGCCCCATTCCGTGGGCAGCTTCGCCCCGGCCACAAATTTTACAAGCACTGCATCCACCCTCTCTCTACGTTGAAATTGCCGCCAGCAACTGCAGGCAGACCAGCGCCATCAGTCCTGCCAGTACATCGTCGATCATCACGCCCAGTCCGCCCTCGACATTGCGATCCAGCCAGCGGATCGGCCAGGGCTTCACGATGTCGAACAACCGGAACAGCACGAACCCGAGCACGATCCAGGTCCAGCCCGGAGGTGCCATGAACATCGTCAGCCAGTAGCCCGTGAACTCGTCCCACACGATGCCGCCGTGGTCGTGCACCCCGATGTCCCGCGCCGTTCTGCCGCATACCCATACGCCCACCACGAAGCTTGCCAGCACGAACGCGGCGTAGCTGAGCGGGCTCATGGCCGGCAGCAGCAGGTACAGCAGCACGGCCATCAGGGTGCCGAAGGTGCCAGGAGCCACCGGTGCTGCGCCACTGCCGAAGCCGAAGGCCGCGAAGTGCACCGGATTGCGCCACACCGAACGCGGAGTGGCCGAGGCGGACTTCGTCATGCCGGCTCTCCCGCACCGTCGAAATGATTGTAGCCGCGCACCTTCAGCGCCATGGGC
>CAYQBR010000076.1:0-5751 GCA_964415735.1 uncultured Klebsiella sp.
GCGACGCTGCGGCAGATGTCCATGACCTTTGGGCAGCGCGTGTGGAAGGCACAGCCCGACGGAGGGTTGATGGGTGAAGGCACGTCGCCCACCAGAATCTGACGCTGCGACACATGGTGCGGATCCGGCACCGGAATCGCCGAGATCAGCGACTGGGTGTAGGGGTGGCGCGCCGTGCGGTAGATGCTCTCGCCCTCCCCGCTCTCCACGATGCGCCCCAGATACATGATGGCGATGCGGTCGGAGATGTGCTTCACCACCGCCAGGTCGTGGGCGATGAACAGGTAGGAGAGATTGAACTCCTTCTGCAGGTCGATGAGCAGATTGAGAATCTGACTCTGGATGGACACGTCCAGCGCCGACACCGGCTCGTCGCAGATGATCAGCTTGGGGTTCAGGGCGATGGCCCGGGCGATGCCGATGCGCTGGCGCTGGCCGCCGGAGAACTCGAAGGGATAGCGCGTGGCCGAACGCGCGGGCAGACCCACCAGCTCCAGCAGCTCGGTGACGCGCTGTCGCCGCCAGACCTTGTCGCCCATGGCGTGCACGATGAATGGCTCCTCCAGGATCTCGCCCACGGTGTGGCGGGAGTTCAGGGATTCCATCGGGTCCTGGAAGATCATCTGGATGTCGCGCCGGAACGGCATCATCGCCTTGCGGCCGAGGCGCGCCAGGTCGGTGCCGTTGAAGCGAATCTCGCCGGCCGTGGGCTGATAGAGCCGCGCGATGCAGCGCCCGAGCGTGGACTTGCCGCAGCCGGACTCGCCCACCAGGCCGAGGGTCTCGCCGGGCAGGATGTCGAAGCTCACGCCGTCCACCGCCTTGTTGAACTTGCCGGTGCGCATGAAGATGCCTTCCTTCACCGGGAAGTGCATCTTCAGGTCGCGCACCTGCAGCAGCGGCTGCACCGAGGCATTGCTCAGAGGGATCACACTCATGCCGCCAGACTCCCCAGCGCACAGCGCTTGAAACTGCTGCTGTCCCCGCCGCTGCCCGGCGCGGCCTGGCCCTGCAGCTCGCGCCACTCGTAGCAGGCCACCTCATGCCCCGGGGCGATGATCTCGGCCGCGGGCGGCGCCGTCAGACAGCTGTCCTTGCGATAGCGGCAGCGGTTCTCGAAGCGGCAGCCCTTGGGCATGTCGAGCAGCCCGGGCACCATGCCGGGAATGATGGTCAGGCGCGACTTGGGCGGGGTGTCCAGACGCGGAATCGACTCCAGCAGGCCGCGCGTGTAGGGGTGGCTCGGGCGGTCGAAGACATCGAGCACACTGCCCTTCTCCGCCACCTTGCCGGCATACATCACCACCACCTCGGCCGAAGTCTCGGCGATCACGCCCAGATCATGGGTGATGAGAATCACCGACATGCCCATGTCGCGCTGCAGCTGCTTGATCAGTTCCAGAATCTGGGCCTGGATGGTCACGTCCAGCGCAGTGGTGGGTTCGTCGGCAATCAGCAGCGCCGGCTGACAGGCCAGGGCCATGGCGATCACCACGCGCTGGCGCATGCCGCCCGAGAGCTGGTGCGGGTATTCCGTCATGCGGATGTCCGGGGCCGGAATGCCCACCTTGGCGAGCATCTCCACGCCTTCGCGGATGGCCTGCTCCTTGGTGATCTTCTTGTGCAGCAACAGCACCTCGGTGAGCTGGCGCCCGATGGTGTGCACCGGGTTCAGTGCCGTCATCGGTTCCTGGAACACCATGCCGATGCGCGCCCCGCGCACCTTCTGCATCTGCGCGATGCTCATGGGCACCAGATCCTCGCCCTGCAGCAGGATCTGCCCGCCCATGATCTGCCCGACGGGCTGTGGCAGCAGCCGCATGATGGAGAGCGCCGTGACGCTCTTGCCACAGCCGGACTCGCCCACGATGCCCAGGGTCTGGCCCGCCTTCAGATCGAAGCTGACATCGTCCACCGCGCGCACGCGGCCTTCGTCCGTGGCGAATTCGGTGACAAGGTTCCTGACAGAGAGAATCACATCCGACATAGGGGCCTACTGCTGAAAGTACTGGTCATAGACGTTGATCTGCGGCGGGAAGGTCTGCCCGGCGCGGCGTGCCGCCAGGGTCTCGTCCTTCATGGCCATGTCGATCCAGTGCACGAAGGCATCTTCGGCATAGCTGGAGTAACGCACGTTGAAATCCTCGGGCCAGCGCACCCAGCGCCAGGACGCGTGCCAGTAGAAGGGCTCGACGAAAGCCGGCACGAAGGAGGCCTGATCATGGTGCAGCTGCGTCATGCGGTGGGCCAGGTCGATCATCTCGGCGCGGTCAGAGGACGCCACGTAACGCTCGATCATCTGGTCCATCTCGACATTGGCGAACACTTCCAGATTGTTGGTCTGCGGCTTGACCACCCGCGCCGGGTTCACGCTGCCGTCCTCCAGGAAGGCGTCGTCATAGGCATTGTCGGAGTGGTAGGAATCCCAGTAGCGCGGGTACATCTCCAGCCCGTAGTTGAAGGCGATGAAGTACATGTCGTGCTGCTTTTCCTGGGCCTTGCGCGAGCCCGCGGCCACATCGAGCATCTCCAGCCGCAGTTCGAGACCCGCCTTGGCTGCCTCCTCGCGCAGGATGGTGAAGACATCGCGGTAGCGCTCGTAGTGGGTCGACAGCGTGAACGAGAGCCGCTCGCCCGCCGCGTTCACCAGGATGCCGTCCGGCCCGCTGCGCTCGAAGCCGGCCTTGGCGAAATGGTCCCGCGCCAGCGCGATGTCGTAAGGCCGCGCCTTCACCGCCGGATTGGTGAACTCGCCATAGCCCTGCTGCGCGGAATCCAGGCGCGTGAAGTCCCCCCGGAAGTAACGCTCGATCACCAGCGCGAAGTTCGCCGCGTACTGGATGCCCAGGCGCACGTCGAGATTGTCCAGATGCGGGCGCGAGGTGTTGATCCAGATGCCCCAGGGCGCGCGCGGCCCGTCGTTGTAGAACGTCGATTTGTGAATGTAGCCGGCGGCCACGTCCGGGTCGGCATCGGGCAGGTTCTCGTACCAGTAGTCGGCGGTGCGGATCTTGAACTGATCGATGTCGCCCCGGCGGAAGGCCTCGAACTGATTCGCGGTGTCGCGGATCACGCTGAAGCTGATGCGGTCCATGTTGTAGCGGTTGCGGAAGAACTTCAGATCCTTCGCCCACCAGTCCTCGACGCGCGTCATCACGATGTTGACGCCCATGTCGATGTTCTCGGGCCGGATCTCGTAGGCGCCGGCGTGGGGCACGAAGCGCCACTGATAGCGCTCGGTGAAGTCGGGGCCCAGCTCCTGGAAGAAATGCTCGGGCACGGGCGCGAGGCTGAGAGCGAGCGCGGCCATGTCCGGCTTGGCCTCCACCATGCTGATGGAGATCGTGTGCTCGTCGTACTTGCTGATGTTGGTGTACTGCGTCGAGTACCAGTTGGCCGACCACGGGTCGTTGATGTGCTCGGACAGGTAGAAATAGAACATGAACAGGAAGTCGTCGGCCGTGATGGGCTCGCCGTCGGTGAAGCGGGCGGCCGGGTTCAGGCGCACATAGACCGTCTTGCTCGGGAAATCCACCGCCCACTGGGTGGCGATGGCCGGGTAGAACTCGAATTCATTGGGGTGGCGATGCGCCAGCGACAAGGCCGTGTAGTCCAGGATCCAGCGGCGGAATTCGCCCGAGGAGTCCGGGCCGTTCACGCGCAGCGTGGCCGGGAAGTCGGGCATGTACTCGTACTGCGTGCCGCCCTTGGTGGCCTCGGGCGAGCCGATGTCCGGCAGGTCCATGCCGTCTTCCCAGACGAGTCCCGTGGGAATGTCCGCCGGCGTCCGGAAGGAGATCAGCTCGGGGCGCGCGGCATACCAGGCCTGCACGTCGGCGCTGAGGTCGGCGGTGGCGGCAGGCGCAGAGCCCGCGCTGTCAGGCGTGGATTCCCCCCCGCAGGCCGCGAGCAGAAGAGTGGCGCCGAGCAGCAGGGCCCGGCGCACTCCGCGCAGATTTGCCAGTACGGTGCCTGCGCTCATTGCAGGCCCTGGTACTGGTCATAGACTTCGATCACCGGCTCGAAGGGCGTGCCGGCACGCCGCGCTTCCTGAGTTTCGGCCTTCATGTCCTCGTCGATCCAGTGCGCGAACATCTCCTGCGGCGTGCTGGTGTAGCGGAAGTTGAAGCCCTCCGGCCAGCGCACCCAGCGCCAGTAGGCGGTGCGGTAGAAGGTCTCGACGAAGCCCGGCGAGAACGACGCGTAGTCGTGATGACGCTGCTGGATCAGGTGCGACAGCTCGATCATGCGCTGCTTGTCCTCGGAATCGTCGTACTCCTCAATCCACTGATCCAGTTCGTAGTCGGCCACGATCTGCAGGTTGTTGGTCTGCGGCTTGACCACCCGCGCCGGGTTCACGCTGCCATCGTCGAGGAAGGCATCGTCATAGGCGTTGTCGGAGTGGAAGTACTGCCAGTAGTCCGGGTACATGGACAGCGCGGGCGCGAAGCTCACGAAGTAGATGTCGTGCTGCTTCTCCTGCGCCTTGCGGAAACCGGCGGCGCCGTCGAGGATCTCGATGCGCAGTTCCAGCCCGGCCTTGATGGCCTCCTCCTTCAGGATGGTGAACACATCGGCGAAGCGGTCGTAATGCGTGCTGAGCGTGAAGGCCAGACGCTCGCCGGCGGCGTTGGTCAGGATGCCGTCCGGGCCGCGCTGGGTGAAGCCGGCCGCTGCGAAGTGCTGCTCGGCCAGGGCGATGTCGAAGGGCCGCGCCACGATGTCCGGATTGGTGAATTCGGGGTAGCCATCGTTCTGCGTGCGCAGACGCTCCATGTCGCCCCGGAAATAGCTGTCGATCACCAGCTGCCAGTTGGCGGCGTACTGAATGCCCAGGCGCACGTCCTGGTTGTCCAGCAGGTGGCGCGAGGAATTCATCCACAGGCCCCAGTTGCTGCGCGGGCCGCCGTTGTAGAACGTGGATTTGTGAATGTAGCCGCTGGCGATGTCCGGGTCCGTGTCGGGCAGATTGTCGTACCACATCTCGGCCGTGGCCACGCGCATCATGTCCACGTCGCCGCGGCGGAAGGCCTCGTAGCGATTGGACGCATCGCGGATCACCGACAGATTGATGCGATCCGGATTGAACAGGTAGCGCCAGTACTTCATGTCCTTCGCCCACCAGTTCTGCTTGCGCTCGAGCACAATGCGCACGCCCATGTCGATGTTCTGGTCGTCGATGAAATAGGCCCCGGCGTGGGGCTCATAGCGCCACTGGTAGCGCTCGGGGTAATCCGTGCCCAGCTCCTTGTAGAAATGCTGGGGCACCGGCGCCAGGAACAGCGCGTACTCGGCCATGTCCGGCTTGGCATTGGTCATGGTGACCGAGAAAGTGTAGTCGTCGTACTTGGTGATGTTGGTGTATTCGTTGCTGTAATGATTGTTCGAGAACGGCGCCTGGATGTACTCGGACAGATAGAAGAAGAACGCGAACAGGGCATCGTCGGAGGTGATGGGTTCGTCGTCGGTCCAGCGCGCCGCCGGGTTGATGCGGATGTACACCGTCTTGTTCGGCTGATCGATGGCCCAGGCCTCGGCGATGCCCGGAATGTAGTTGCGCGTGTTCGGGTGCGGCACCACCCAGGGCATGCGGTAGAAGCCGCTGATCCAGGAGCGGGACGAGAAATTGGAGTCCGGCCCGGTGAAGCGCAGCGTGGGCGGGAAGTCCTCGATGGATTCGTAATAGGTGCCCCCTTTCTTCGCCTCGGGCGAGCCGATCTCGGGCTCGTCCATGCCGGTTTCCCACACCAG
>CAYQBR010000077.1:0-5748 GCA_964415735.1 uncultured Klebsiella sp.
TTCGCGGCCACCGGGCCGCACGGCCTGCAGCTGGCCCTGCAGGAGCCGCACGACGTGATCGTGCTGGATTGCAATCTGCCGGGCTTCGATGGCATGACCCTGTGCCGCCGTTTGCGCAGCGAGGGGCGCAGTGATGTGCCCGTGCTGATGCTCACCGCGCGCGATCAGCTGGAGGACAAGCTGGAAGGCTTCGCGGCCGGCGTCGATGACTATCTGGTGAAGCCGTTCTCGGTGAAGGAGCTGGAAGTGCGCCTGCAGGCGCTGCAGCGGCGCGGGCGGGCGTCGACCACTCAGGCCCTGGTGGTGGCCGATCTGCGCTATGACCCGCAGACCCTGGTGGCCACGCGCGCGGGTCACACGCTCGAACTCAATCCGATGCAGCGTCGCCTGCTGGAGCTGCTGATGAGCAACTCCCACCGCGTGGTGAGCCGCGAGGAACTCGAGCACCACATCTGGGGCGACGCCCTGCCTGACAAGGACGTGCTGCGCACTCACATCTACACGCTGCGCACGATCATCGACAAGCCGTTCCCCCACAAGCTGCTGCAGACGGTGCATGGCACGGGCTATCGCCTGGCGCTGGCCGAGGAGGGCGTCTGATGCGCAGGACCACGCTCAAGTTCCGCATCCTCGTGGCCCTGGTGCTCATCGTCAGCGTGACCAGCCTGATGTTTGCCGGCGGGGTGCTGCTGATCAAGGCGCGCCTGGAGGCGTCCATCTTCGGCGACATGGTGGCCGAGCAGATGCAGGTGCTGATCGCTCAGCTGGACGACGGCTCCTATCACGGCGATGCCCTGTTCACCGGCTGGACCTTCCACTTCGGCGAGGCTGTTGCCACGCTGCCCGAGTCCATCAGCGGCCTCGCCCCAGGGTCGCACCACAGCGTCGTGGTGGGCGAGCGGCGTTATCAGATCGAGGCGGGCGCCTGGAACGGCGGTCCGGCCTATCTTCTCTACGACGTCACGGAATGGGAGCAGCAGGAGCACGACGTGCTGCTGATGCTGCTCTACGGGCTGCTGCTGGTGCTGATCGTGGCCATCCTCATGGGCATGAGCGCCACCCGCGCCATTCTGGCGCCGGTGCAGAACCTCTCGCGTCGTCTGACGCAGATCGAGCCGGGGCAGACCAGTCTGCGCATCGCGGGCGACTATGCCGGCACCGAGATCGGGCAGATCGCGGCGTCCTTCGACAAATACCAGGAGCGCCTGGAGAAATTCGTCGAGCGCGAGCGCTCCTTCACGGCGGCAGCCAGCCACGAGTTGCGCACCCCGTTGGCGGTGATGATGGGGGCGCTCGACGTGCTGGGCGCCAGTGCGCAGACACCGTCCTCCCAGCGAGCGCTGGAGCGCATCAGTCGGGCCTGCGGCGAGATGCTGGCCTTCATCGAGGCCACGCTGTTGCTGTCGCGCGAGGAGAGCAGTCAGATCGATCAGGGCAGTCCTGCGGACGTGGAGCAGCTGGTCGAGCGTTGTCTGGAGGATCAGAGCGCCCTCATCGCCGATCATGGTCTGGAGATTGTGCGCGACTACGACGGCGCGCCGCTGCTGCAGCAGCCGGCGAGTCTGGTGCAGATCACCATCAGCAATCTGCTGCGCAATGCCATCGAGCACACGCGCGCCGGGCGCATCGCGATTGTGCTGCGCGATGACCTCCTGGCCATCCGCGACACGGGCGAGGGCATCCCGGCCGACAAGCTGGCGCTGGTGTTCGAGCGCAGTTACACCACCAAGCGGGACGGCACGGGGCTGGGCTTGAACCTGGTGCGTCGCATCTGTGACCGCCTGCACTGGCAGATCACGCTGGAGAGCGCGCCGGGCGAGGGTACGGTGGCCACGGTGCGCTTTCGCGACTGACCCTGCGCTGCGACACTGTGCCACATGGCGCTTTGTGGGCAGTGGCGTAGCATCCCCACTGTCGAGTAGCGAAACGAACGGTTCGCAATGCGGCACCAGTGATCCTTGTTTAAAGTACTCTTCGACCCGATCGGTGACTCCATCCGATCGGGTTTTTTTATGCCTGTGCGGTTGAGAATGTGCGGCCAGCCGCCGGGGGCCACCGGGGCAGACACGCTGTGAATACATCCCTGTACGCTCGCCGCCCGCCATCCCTGGCGGGCGACGGTCTGCCCCGGTGGCCCCCGGCGGCTGGCTCCGGCCTTGGTGCCACCCATGCCTGCGACAACATGTCGCATTGAGTGTGTTACTTGGAGTGTTACTGTTGTTACCGAGAGTAACTAAAAGATCCCCCAAGGAGAGACACCATGATCATTCACCGCAAGGCACTCACCCTCGCCATCCTCACCGCCATGGCCGGCACCGCCGCCGCCAGTGAGGCCCCCGCCACCCTCGAAGAGATGGTGGTGACCGGCGTGCGCACCGATGCCCCCCTGAATGTCTCCACCAATCCCAAGGCCCCTCGCCAGCCCGTGCCCGCCCATGACGGCGCCGACTTCCTGAAGACCATTCCCGGCTTCTCCGTGATCCGCAAGGGCGGCGCCGATGGCGACCCGATCTTCCGTGGCATGGCCGGCTCGCGCCTGTCGATGCTGGTGGACGGCGAGACCGTGCTGGGCGGCTGCGGTCACCGCATGGACCCACCCACGGCCTACATCTTTCCCGAGGCCTATGACAGCATCCAGGTGATCAAGGGCCCGCAGTCCGTGCAGCACGGCCCGGGCAATTCCGCCGGCGTGGTGCTGTTCGAGCGCAATCAGGCGCGCCCCACCGCCACCGACTTCTCGTTGCACAGCAGCGTACTGGCCGGCAACTTCGGCCGCCATGACGAAGTGCTCGACGCCACCTACACCACGCCCGAGTTCACCGTGCGCGCTTCCGGCACCAATGCCGCGCAGGACGATTACCAGGATGGCGACGGCGTGGATGTGCACTCCGCCTACGAGCGCTGGAGCACCAATCTCAGCCTGGCCTGGACGCCCAGCGACAACACCCGCGTGGAGTTGACCGGTGCGCGCAGTGACGGCGAGGCCGCCTACGCCGATCGTGGCATGGACGGTACAAAATTCGCGCGCGAGAACTACGGCGTGAAATTCCTGCAGTCCAACATCGGCGAGGTGTTCAAGACGGTGGAGGTGCAGGCCTATCACAACTATGTCGATCACGTGATGGACAACTACAAGTTGCGCGCCCTGGCCACGCCGGCCACCGGGCGCATGGTGTCGAACCCGGATCGCGAGACCACCGGCGGCAAGATCGTGCTGGGCTTCGCGCCGAGTGCGAGTACCGATCTGACCGTGGGCATCGACACCCAGGACAATGTGCACACCGTGCGCAACACCATGAACCAGACCATGATGCCCTACCAGGCCATGGCGCGCGGCACCGATGCCGAGTTCGAGCAGACCGGCGTGTTCGCCGAGCTGGGCTGGAATTTTGGCATGGACAGTCGGCTGATCGGCGGCGTGCGCGCCGATGACTGGCAGTTCACCGACAAGCGTCAGCGCGTGGCACTCTCCATGATGATGAGTGCGCCCAATCCCACGGCCGGCCTGCAGCGCGAGGAAACGCTGAACAGTCACTTCCTGCGCTATGAGACCGGCATCGAAGCCATCGACTCGACCTTCTACGCGGGCATTGGCCACAACGAGCGTTTCCCGGATTACTGGGAGCTGGTGTCCAAGGAATCCACCACCACGGTCAGCGCCTTCGATGTGGAAGCGGAAAAGCTGACGCAGCTTGATGTCGGCCTGATCTACAACCAGGGCAATGTCAGCGGCAGCGTGTCGGCGTTCTACAACGAGATCGACGACTTCATCATGATTCAGTCCGGCGTGATGAAACCCTCCGGCATGATGGCCATGCGCAGCGCCACCATCGCGCGCAACATCGACGCCCGCAGCTGGGGAGTGGAAGTGGATGCGCAGTACCGTTTCGCGATGAACTGGAGAACGGAGCTGACGCTGGCCTCCGTGCGCGGCGAGAACCAGACCGATGGCCGCACGCTGCCGCAGCTGCCGCCGCTGGAAGCGCGTCTCGGGCTGCACTATGACAACAGCGTGTGGTCGGCCGGTGTGCTGTGGCGTGGCATCGCGAAGCAGGACCGTGTAGATCCCGGCCGTGGCAACATCGCGGGCCAGGACATCGGCGTGACGGATTCGGCCAATGTGCTGTCCTTCAACGCCGGCTGGCGTCCCGACGAGCGTCTGCTGGTCACCGCCGGCATCGACAATCTGCTCGACAAGACCTATGCCGAGCACATCAGTCGAGCTGGTGCCACCATCCCCGGTTTCGACCAGATCCTGCGCGTGAACGAGCCCGGTCGCACCCTTTGGATGAAGGCGCAGTACACGTTCTGATCAGCTTGTGGGATCATGCCGCCATTCACACAAGCAAGGTTTGGGGGATGAATCATGATTGAACCGAATGTGGCGGGAGGCCTGGTCGGCGGTGCGCTGATCGGCATCTCGAGTGTGCTGATGCTGTTGTTGCTCGGGCGCATCACGGGCATCGCCGGCATCCTGACGGGGGTCATCACCTGGAACAAGGCCGACGGCCTGTCCTGGCGCATGGCCTTCGTGGCGGGGCTGGTGCTGGGCGCCGTGCTGTATCAGCTCTTCGTGGGGCCGCTGCCGCTGGACATGCAGGCCAGCGGCCCGCTGCTGATCGTGGCCGGTCTGCTGGTGGGCCTGGGCACGCGGCTCGGCTCGGGCTGCACCTCCGGTCACGGGGTGTGCGGCATCGCGCGCCGCTCGCCGCGCTCCTTCGCGTCCACGGCCACCTTCATGGTGGTCGCCGTCATCACGGTCTTCGTCATGAGGCACGTCCTGTCATGAAATCAGCCATAGCAGCCTTGATATGCGGCATCATTTTCGGCCTCGGTCTCAGCATCTCCGAGATGATCAATCCCGCGCGCGTCATCGGCTTTCTCGATGTCGCGGGCAACTGGGATCTCACGCTCATGCTGGTCATGGGCAGCGCCTTGATCGTCACCGTGGTGGGCTTCCCGCTCATCACGCGCAAGGCGCATCCGCTGCTGGCCGACAAGTTCTCCCTGCCCACCAAGACAGCATTGGACATGCCCCTGATCGGCGGCGCGGTGCTGTTCGGCATCGGCTGGGGGCTGGCCGGTCTGTGTCCCGGCCCGGCGCTGGCAGGCATGGCGTCGCTGGAACCGGGCATCTTCCTGTTCGTGGCCGCGATGATCGCCGGCCAGTTCATCGGCATCCGTCTGGAAAAGGCGCTGGCGCGCTGATTCCTTGCTTGCACACCGGGGCCGCCTGCTGGCAGGCTTCAGTGGCCGCATGCCCGCTACAGGAATCCGTTGCATGATCGACAAGAACACCACGTTCGTGCCCGTGGCCGACGCCGCCGTCCTGCAGGACTTCGCGCCGGTCCATCACGACCATCACCACTGCGTGGCCGACGCCGTGCAGGCCGCCGAGAAGGTGTGTGCCGCGCGTGGCGAACGCTTCACGCCCCTGCGTCGCACCGTCTTCGAGCTGCTGTGGTCCACCCACAAACCCGTGAAGGCCTACGACCTGCTGGCCATGCTGGCGCAGACGCACGAGCGTCCGGCGCCGCCCACCGTCTACCGTGCGCTGGATTTCCTGCAGGAAGCCGGTCTGGTGCATCGACTGGAGTCGCTCAATGCCTATATCGGCTGCGGCGAGCCGGGGCGTCCGCATCAGGGGCAGTTCCTGATCTGCGAGGGCTGTGGTGTCGTGGCCGAGCTGGACGATGCCGAGCTGACGGCGCGCATCAGCACCAGCGCGCAGCGCATCGGCTTCAAGGT
>CAYQBR010000078.1:0-5736 GCA_964415735.1 uncultured Klebsiella sp.
GCGACATCCACTGGCGGGGCCACGGCATCGACTTCCGCCGCCTTGCGGGGCGCCACACGCGCCTCGATCTCCGCCATGCGCGCGTCATAGGTGGCACGCTCGTCACTCGCCAGCGCGCGCACATCCGCCGGAGGCAGAATCGTGTAACCCAGATCTGCCGCGATGCTCGCACGCAGCGCATTGAGCGCTGCCAGATAGGCACTGTGCTTGGCACTGTTCAGATAGGACGCAAACGCCGTGGCCTGCACCACGCCGCCGTTGTCGCGAATCGCCAGCAGCTCTTCGTCATCGAGATTGCGGCTGACGTTGTTGAGCGCGCGGGCAGAGGAATGCGAGGCGATCACGGGCGCGCGCGACAGCGCGATGGTCTGCATGTTGGCTGCCTTGGAGGGGTGCGAGAGATCCACCATCACGCCCCACTTGTTCAGCTCGGCCACCGCCTGACGCCCCAGCTCACTCAGGCCATTGTGCAGCCACACGCCATCGGCTTCACCGGTATTGGAATCGGCAAACTGACTGTGACCGTTGTGGGCCAGTGAGACATAGCGCCCGCCCAGTTCCTGATAGCGCTTGATGTTGGCGATGTCGAGCCCCATCGGATAGGCGTTCTCGACGCCGATCATGGCGACCTTCTTGCCCTCGGCATCGATGCGGCGCACGTCCTCCGAGGTATAGGCCATCGCGATCGTGTCCGGTGCAAACTGCTCGGCCAGACGATGAATCGCGCTGAACTTGTCCAGCGCATTGGCCTCGGCCGCCGCATAGCCCTCCGTGGTCAAGGGCCCCTGTCCGGTGTAGACAATGAACCAGGCCACGTCGAGGCCGCCCTGAATCATCTTGGGAAGATTCACCTGGGTATCCAGATCCGCGGTGTAATTGTTGGTCTCGGTGAAATTCGACGTGTTGATGTCGGCGTGCGTGTCGAGCGTGATCACGCGCTCGTGAATGCCACGAGCCCTGGCGATCAAGGCCTCCTCGGATTCAGCAACTGCCGGTACAGCTGTCTCGACAACTGGCTGTGCGGGCGCGGGAGTGGCCGTCTGCTCGGCCGGGCTGCAGGCCGCAAGCCCAAGCATGGCCAGAAAAAGGGTTTTGTGAACACGGGTCATGGCTGGGATTCCGCTGCAATTGACGGGAAGGACTGCCAGGCATGCTAGCAGCGCCCCCTGGGTTTTGAAAGGAACATTCCGCAGGGGCTTTGCAATTGCGATGCCAGCAGCGCGCTGCCGGATTCAGCGTGGCGAGCAGCGCCCATCGACACAGGTGGAGGGACGGCCGAACCAGCCGGAGATGCGATGACGGTGGCGTGCGAAGAGCAGATAGACCCGATCGGCCACAGGGCGGATCAGCGGCCAGCGCAGAAAGCTCACCCAGCGCCCGCGACCGACCAGTCGCCACGCCAGCACCGTGACATCGAGGCCGTACAGCAGGCGACCATCGGTGAGTTCGCCATGCAGGATGCGATCAGCCTGCATGCGGTCGATGTGGGGAAAGCGTTCGGCGAAGTCGGCGGCGTTGATGTCCTGCAGATCGAGTTGCTGCGTCCGGTCGAGACGCTGCAGATGCTGCATTTCCCGCAGACACAGCGGGCAGAGCCCGTCGTAGTAGATGCGCAAGGTGGCCGATTCTGGTGCGAGCATGCGTGTGAGCTTCCGCTTCTGGTGCAGTGATCGCTAGCGTTTACGTCAGAGTGACGGCGGCGGATCTGCCTGACAGCCTCACACAGGAGTGGCCTGGCAGAGACCACCGCCAGGCGATCAGGTGGGATTGTGCAGGCGCCACTCTTCGAGGAAGTAGCCCGCGCATTCCTGCGCGATGCGCTCCTCGCTGAAATCGCGCTGTGACACGACGGCCACATTGCCGCGTTCCCACAACAGACGATTCAAGTCGATGGAGTCGATCTCCCAGAACTGCAGTGTGGCGACATAGGCCACATCGCGGCCGGCACGCGTGGCCTGCACCTTGCAGATGAGGTATTCGCGCACGGCCGGGCGCAGACGCAAGCCGGCCTCCTGCAACGCTTCTTCGAACACGGCCTGGGTGTTGACGCGGAACTCTGTGCGCTCACCCGGCATGTCGGTCCACTGGCTGACATCCACATAGACATCGAAATCCCGAATGCCGGTGAGAGAGATGCCGTTACCGCGCGGAAACACCTGTGCGAAGGCACTGGAAACGAAAACGAAGGACAACAGCAGCGCTGTCAGACGGCAGAACAGACGAGTGCGAGACATGGTGTGAAGAAACCCTCTATACATGGTTCGATATTCGCGGAACACGACAGCCTGCGAATTCTGCGCCGAAACGGCGCGGAATGCACCCCTGCTGCGGCCAGTGGCAGCCAGCGAGGGTTGTCGTCGCCGCGCTTGTTCCTGCTGCGCGTTCGAGGGGTCCATGTCGCACACACTCTGCAAGGCAAAAAAAAAGGCCTGCTGTGGCAGACCTTTTTCTTCTCGGTGTATGGCGCGCCCGGCATGATTCGAACATGCGACCCCTTAGTTCGTAGCCAAGTACTCTATCCAGCTGAGCTACGGGCGCTTTGAGAGGTGCGTATTTAACTCGAAAAAAGCCGATTTGCAAAGCGCTTTTTTCAGCCGCTGCATTCCTCGTTTCAGCTATCGCCGGGACGCGTGCTAAGATCGCCGCACATTCCGGACGCCTCTGTGCAGGCGTCTGCACCCGTGTCCTGGTCCAAGCCGTGGAAGCTCGAGTCATGAAGAAAGTCGCCCCAATGCTCGCCCTGCTCTGTCTGGGTGCAGGTCTCACTCTTACCTCAGCACATGCCGATTTCGACGCCGGTCTCGCCGCCTACGAGGCGCAGGACTACGCGAAGGCCCTGCAGGAATTCCGGCCCGAGGCCGAGGGCGGTGACATCCGCTCCCAGTTCTACATGGGCACGCTGTACGACAATGGTCTCGGGGTGGAACAGGACTATGTCGAGGCCTATCGCTGGTATGAACTGGCCGCCAATCAAGGGGACGCTGCCGCGCAATACGCCGTGGCGACCATGAATTTCTACGGCCAGGGCAAGGCCGAGGACTACGGCCTGGCGATCCAGTGGTACGGCAAGGCCGCGGCGCAGGGGCATCGGGATTCGCAATACAACCTCGGCATCATGCACGGCAATGGCTACGGTACGCCGCCTGACGCCAACGAGGCCCACAAGTGGTTCCTGGCCGCTGCCGAAGGCGGCAAGGCGGACGCTCAGTACAATCTCGGCATCATGTATCAGGATGGCGTCGGTGTGATGCCGGACCCAGTGCAGGCATTTGGCTGGTTTGTCCGCGCCGGGGAGCAGGGCATCGCCGCCGCGCAGGCCCGCGTGGGCATCGCCTATGCCTCGGGTCAGGGCGTCGAGCGTGACTACGTGAAGGCCCGCGAGTGGTTCCTGCAGGCAGCTGAGCGGGGCGATGTCCCGGCCCAGTCCTTCCTCGGCAGGCTCTATCTCAACGGCCTGGGCATGGACGAGCAGGATCTGGTGAATGCCTACAAGTGGTTCAAGATCGCCAACAGCAATGGCGACCAGGAAGCCACCAATGTGATCGCCACGCTGCGGGGTTACATGAAGGCCGAGGACATCACCACGGCCGAACAGGCCGCGATCCAGTGGGTCATGCAGCAGCGCGCGAGTCGCCGACAATGAGCCGTCTGCACGCGCTGGCACTGAGCACCTGTCTGCTGCTAGTCAGCAACGCAGTCCTGGCGCAGCAGGTGCCCGCGCAGGATCTCGGTGCCCTCCAGGCCGCCGCCGCGGCGGGCGACAGCAACGCCCAGTTCGAACTCGGGAATCGCTTTCTCTACGGCACCGGCGTGGTGGCTGATGAACTGGAGGCCGCACGCTGGTTCCGCCTCGCCGCCGAACAGAACAATAACAACGCGCAATACAATCTCGCCGTGATGTACATGCAGGGCACCGGCGTGCTGGCCGATCTCAACGAGGCCCTGCGCTGGTTCCAGCGCGCCGCTGATCTGGGCGATGCGCCGGCCCAGTTCACCCTGGGAACGCTGTTCGCCAATGGCCGCGTCGTGCCGCAGAACCCGGTGCAGGCGCACAAGTGGTTCACGCTCGCGGCCTCGAGCGGTCACCGCGCGGCGGCGGCCAATCTGGTGCTGTACCAGGAAATGATGTCCGATGCCGATATCGTCGAAGCCCAGCGCCTCGCCAACGAGTGGATCGAGAACTTCAACGCCAGCCTCGGCCGCGGCATTCCCACCGACAACGAATCCTTTGCCAACCCCGGAGCGCAGTGATGCGCCGGGGCACTCGCCTGTTGCTGTGTGCCGCCCTGCTCTGCCCCGCCGTGCACGCGGACTACGAGGATGGCGTGGCCGCAGCCCAGGCCGGTGACTACGCCACGGCCCTTCGGGAATTCACCGCCGCCGCGGAAGCCGGACTCGATCTCGCTCAATACAATCTCGCGATTCTCTATTTCACCGGCCAGGGAGTGCCCCAGGACCATGCCCAGGCACTGCGCTGGACCCAGGCAGCAGCGGACCAGGGCCATGTGAACGCGCAATTCAATCTGGGTGTGCTGCACTACACCGGCAGCGGCACCCCCGTCGATCTGCAGCAGGCCTTTCACTGGTACCAGCGGGCCGCCGAGGCCCAGCACGCGGGCGCCCAGTACAATCTGGCGACGATGTACGAGAACGGGGAAGGGGTGGAGCAGGACCTGGTGCGGGCCCATTTCTGGGCCAGCGCCGCGCAGTACAACGAATTCGCCGATGCCCCCGCGCTGCTGGAGCGACTGAGTGCGGCGATGAGCCCGGAACAGCTGTCCGCCGCGCGGCAAGCCTTCGCGCAATGGTTGCTGGCGCTCTAGGCAGTCGCGTGAATGACCGTGTTCAGTGGCTTGCGGCCAGCGCCTTGATGCGCTGCACCATGGCCTGCAGACCATTGCCCCGCGTGGCACTCAAATGCTTGAGCAGATTGAGACTGTCGAAATAGGCGGTGATGTCGAAGGCCTGGATCTGCTGCGGCGTGCGGGCGTTGTAGGCCGCCAGCACCACGCCCAGCAGACCGCGCACGATGAAGGCATCGCTGTCGGCCTCGAAATAGAGCTTGCCGCCCTCCTCCCGATGCGTCAGCCAGACCTGACTCTGGCAGCCCCGCACCAGGTTCTCCTCGGTGCGGTTCTCGGGTGGCAGCGCAGGCAGCTCCTTGCCCAGGTCGATGATGTATTTGTAACGATCCTCCCAGCTGTCGAAGAAGGACAGCGCCTCGACGATGTCCTCGGGAGTGATCTGCGTGCCAAAGCGATTGGAGGTCATGGGGTGCGGCGCGCAAGGCGCTCCTTCCAGGTCAATAGAACATGCCGGTTTCGAGCTGCGCTTCCTCGCTCATCATGTCCCGGCTCCAGGGCGGGTCGAATACCAGTTCGACCGTCACATGCTGCACATTGGGCACCAGGCGCACCCGGTATTCGACATCGCCCACCAGCACCGGCCCCATGCCACAGCTGGGCGCGGTGAGCGTCATGGCGATGTCCACACGCTTGGCCAGCTGATCGACACTCACCTTGTAGATCAGGCCCAGATTGACCAGATCGACCGGGATTTCCGGGTCGTAGACCGTGCCCAGCGCCTGCCAGACCTGGGCTTCGTCGATCAGCTCGCTGGTGGGCGCGGGGAAGCTCAGCGGCTCGGCGGCCAGCCCCAGCGCGCCGGCATCGGTGCCGTCCACGCGCACCATCTGCCCGTTGTACACCACCGTGTAATTGCCCCCCAGCGCCTGGG
>CAYQBR010000079.1:0-5687 GCA_964415735.1 uncultured Klebsiella sp.
TGATGGCCAGCCACAGTGCGGTCAACAACTACGGCTTCGATGTCACGCCCGCCCGCCTGGTGACAGCGCTTGTCACTGAGCATGGCATCGTGGGCGCGGACCCGGTCAGTCTGCGTGAGCTGCGCGAACGGCTGGGGCGTTGATCAGCCCGGCGGCCAGTGCATGGCGCGCCCGGCCAGCAGATGCAGATGCAGATGACCGACGGTCTGTCCGCCATCGACGCCCGTGTTGAACACGCTGCGGAACCCGGTCTGGGCGAAGCCCTGCTGTTCCGCGATGGTGCGGGCGCACACCAGCAGGCGACCTAGCACACCGGCATCATCTGCCTCGGTGTCGGCCAGGCTCTGGATGTGTCGGCGTGGAATCACCAGGATGTGCTGTGGCGCGGCGGGGTTGATGTCGCGAAAGGCGTAGATCTCGTCGTCGCTGTAGACCGCGCTTGACGGAATGTCGCCGGCGGCAATCCGGCAGAAAAGACAATTGCTTGCCATGGTCTGGCTTCCTCCATAGACTTTGGTCGAGCTGTCGTGGCGGGAGTCTAGCACGCTCGTGTCGCGTTCCCTCTGTCCTTGATCAAGGTAGGCCTGTGCCTCTGTCCATGGTGAAATCACTTCTGTTTGGCTCTGCACTGCTTCTCTGCGCTGGCTTCCTTCAGGCCGAGGTGCCGGTCTACGGCTACGAAGTCGTGAAGGCCTACCCGCATCGCACCGATGCCTTCACCCAGGGGCTCGAGTTCAACGGCGGTTATCTGTACGAGGGCACCGGACTCAATGGCCGCTCGTCACTCAGCCGGATCGCCTGGGAAGAGGGCCGCGTGCTGCAGAGCATCCGTCTGCCGAGCCGCTATTTCGGTGAAGGCATCTCGATTGTCGGCAATCGCCTGTATCAATTGACCTGGCAGTCCAATATCGTCTTCGTGTACGACCTGGAGACTTTCGAGACCATCACCTCGCACTATCACCCTACCGAAGGCTGGGGCCTGGCGTGGGACGGCACACACCTGATCCTCAGTGACGGCAGCGATGTGCTGCAGTTCATCGAGCCGGAGAATTTCTCGCTGGTGCGCAAGGTGCCGGTCACGCTGGACGGCACGCCCCTGCACTCCCTGAACGAGCTGGAATACATCAACGGCGAGGTCTGGGCCAATGTGTGGCAGACAGACACCATCGTGCGCATCGATCCTGCCACCGGCGTCGTCAATGCCGTGGTTGATCTGACCGGGCTGTCCGAGCAGACGCAGACGGGCGGGGGCGACGCCGTGCTCAACGGCATCGCCTGGCTGCCGGCGCCGGAGGGCGGCGACGGCAGACTCTTCGTCACCGGCAAGCTCTGGGGCAATCTGTTCGAGATCACGCTGCAGCCGCGTGAGTGACAGCGCCAGGAGCCGCCATGCGCAAGGCCCTCGCCCGTTCCCTGGTTCTGCTTCTCGTGCCAGTCCTGCTCGTCTCCTGCGAAACCGTGAGCTATTACGGTCAGGCAGCAAGGGGCCAGTTGTCTCTTCTGCATGGACGCGAGGACATCGAGCAGCTGCTGGCTGATTCTTCCCTGGATGCACAGACCCGCGCCAAGCTGCAGCAGGTGCAGCAGGCTCTCGACTTTGCGGAGCATTCCCTGCAGCTTCCCTCGGGTGGCAGCTATCGCAGCTTCACCGCGCTTGATCGTCCCTACGTGGTGTGGAATGTCTTCGCGGCGTCCGAATTTTCCGTCGAACCGACGCAGTGGTGCTATCCGATTGCCGGCTGTGTGAGCTATCGCGGCTATTTCAGCGAGCAGGCCGCGCAGCGCTATGCCGAGCGCCTGCGAGCGCAGGGGCTGGAGGTGTACAGCGGAGGGGTGGATGCCTATTCCACCCTGGGCTGGTTCAACGACCCGCTGACCAGCGCTGTGCTGCGGCGCCCGGATCACCGTCTCGTGGCACTGCTGTTTCACGAGCTGGCCCATCAAAGGCTCTATGTTCCCGGGGACACCGAATTCAACGAAAGCTTCGCCAGTTTCGTCGAGCAGGAAGGCTTGCGGCGCTGGCTGGCGCAGCAGGGGCAGAGCGACGCGCCGCTGCTTGCGCAGATCGCACGGGAGAACCAGTTGCAACAGGAGTTCGTGCAACTGGTGAGCGCGCATCGGGAGGCCTTGCGCACGCTCTACGGCAGTGATGTGCCGCAGACGCAGATGCGGGAGGGCAAGCAGGCGCTGCAGGAGCAACTGCGCCTGGACTATCAACGCTGGCGCGCGACCACGTCCTACACCGGCTATGACCGCTGGTTCGAGGGGCCGCTCAACAATGCCCAGCTGGCCACGGTGGCGTCCTACAATGCTCTGGTGCCTTTCTTCGCAGACCTGCTGGCACAGAAGCAGGGCGACCTGCCGGCCTTCTACGCCGAGGTGGCGGCGCTTGCCGAATTGCCCGCACAGGAGCGTGCGCAACGTCTGGGCCGCTGAAGAGGGACACGCGGCCCGTTCGGCTCAGGGAGTCGCACCCGCCTTGCTCTGGGCCACACGGGCTTCGAGTGCACTGACCAGGTCTTTGTAGAAATCCGAGGTCGGGTCTGCCGCCGAGGCTGCCTGATACTGTGCCAGTGCATCCTCCAGGCGTCCCATGTCTTCATACATGCGACCCAGCGAGCGGTGCAGATAGGCATCCTCCGGCATCACTTCCAGCGCCTTCGCGAAGATCTTCGCGGCTTCTTCTGCAAAGCCGGCATTGAAGTAGGTGTTCCCCATGACATAGATCTGCGAGGCATTCTTCGGGTCCCGCTCGATGGCCTGCAGATCGATGGGCAAGGCCTCGGCATAGCGCTGCTCATCACGCAACAGCTGCCCCAGCGTGTTCAGCGCCGCGATGAGCGCGGCCGACGGTTCCTTCTGCAGGGCCACGAAGCGCTGATACGCGGGGATGGCCTCCGCGTAGCGCTTCTGGAAGTACAGGATGCTCGCCATGTTGTGATAGGCCTCGGCGAGGTTCGGATCGGCGGTCACTGCCAGCTCGTACTCGGCGATGGCTTCCTCGTAGCGCTCCAGATTGTTGAAGGTGTTGCCGCGGCGGAAATGCCGTTGCCCCAGTTCCGCGTCGACCACCTCGCGAGTCTGTGCCAGCGGGCCGTGATCGAGACCAAGCGGGGCCAGGACGCACAGGAGCAGGACGAGAAAGCGAAGGCGGAACATGGCGGGCTCCTCAGGCAGGGACTGCTGCCAGACTGATGACGGTTGTGCCGCTGTCGGCGTGCGTGACTTCGCCGATGCAGCTGGCGGCATGATACCCGGCCGCCTGCAGAGCGGCGAGGCAGGCCTGCTCCTGTTCCGGGCGGATGGCCGCGAGCAGGCCGCCGGCGGTCTGCGGGTCGAAGAGCAGCTGCAGGCGGGCTGTGCGCCCCAGGTCCTGGGCATTCTCCAGCACCTCGGCATGGCGCGCGTTCTCGACGTGCAGCGAGCTGTACCAGCCGCGCTCCAGACACTCCAGGGCGCCCTCAAGCACGGGCAGGCGCTCCGGCCACAGTGTGACCTGCGCGCCCTGCGGCCCGCACATTTCGCGCAGATGGCCGAGCAGGCCGAAACCCGTGACGTCGGTGCAGGTGCGGGCGCCGTGCTGCTGGAACAGCGCGGCGGCGCGCTGATTCGACTGCTGCATCTGGTCCAGTGCCGGCGCGATCCAGCGTTGCCTTGCCTGATAGCGCATGTCGGCAGCGAACAGCGTGCCGGTGCCCAGGGCCTTGCACAGGATCAGGCGATCGCCCGTCGCAAGACCTGTCTTGTGCAGCAGGCTTTGCGGAGCCGCGAAGGCGGTGACGCTCAGGCCGAAGCTCAGTTCCGCCGTCTCGGCCGAGTGCCCGCCGATGAGCGCGGTGTCATGGGCATTGAGCACTTCCGTGCAGCCCGTCATCACCTGCAGCATCTGGTCCTGCATGATCTGGGGTGCCGCGTGCGGCACGCCGATGATGGCCAGTGCGCTGTGCGACGAGGCCCCCATCGCGTGGATGTCGCTGAGGCAGTGCACCGTCGCGATGCGGGCAAACAAGTAAGGGTCGTTCACGAAGGCTCGGAAATGATCGACGCTTTGCAGCATCACGCGCTGGGCATCGATCTGCACGATGGCGGCATCCTCGGTCAGACCATGCCGGGTCAGGATGTCCGGGTGAGTGCAGGGCTTGAGTTCGGCCAGCACGTCACTGAGCAGATGACTGCCGATCTTGGCGGCGCAGCCGGCACAGCGGATCTGCTCGGCCGCCGGTGGTGGGGTCGGTCGTGAGAAGCGGGCCACGAAGCGCTTGTCGATCCAGTGCTTCCAGCGCCAGGCCCAGTGGCCGCTGGCTGCCCACTGGCCGCGGGTGGCGATGGCCTGTTCGTCGCCCATGTACAGCAGGGCCAGCGCCTTGCTCTGCGGAAAATAGGGCAGCAGCGGCTCGCCCCGAAAGAAGCGGCGCAGATTGCGCGCCAGTGGCATGCCCTGGCGCACGGCATACACGCCGGCCTTGGGGCGCGGCTGGCCGGCAATCGCGGCGATGTCGCCGGCAGCGAACACGAAGGGATGGCTCATCGACTGCAGTCGGTTGTTGACACGCACGAAGCCCTTGCTGTCCAGGGCAAGTCCGGTGGTGGCCAGCCACGCGGGTGCGGCGGCGCCGGTGGCGATGATGCTGGTGTCGCAGAGGATGTGCGTGGTGTGCGGTTCCTCTCCAGTGCGGGTTTCCTCCACCTGCAGCTGATCTGTCTCGACAGCCAGCACTCGGCAGTGCAGGCGCACGTCGATGTCACGTTCCCGCAGCATCTGCAGCGCCAGGTCGCCCGCCTTGCTCGCCATGCCTGCCAGCAGTCGCGCGCGGGCGCACACCAGCACGATGCGCAGTGCGAGTCGCACGCCGCGACTGCGGCGCAGATGCTCTTGCATGGCACAGGCCAGTTCGACGCTGGCCGGGCCGCCGCCCACGATGGCGATGGTGTAGAGCCTGTCGGCGGCCAGGGCGGCGTCGTAGTCGCGCTGAATCTGCTCCCAGCGTTCCAGAAAGCCGCTGATGGGCTTGACGGCTGCGGCGTGCTGCGCCGCTCCCGGCAGGGCGCTCAGGTCCGGGCGCGAGCCCAGATTCAGCGAGAGGATGTCGAAGGGCACGGGAGGACGTCCGGCGCAGTGCAGCACGCGGCGCTCCAGGTCGATCTGCTCGACGCTTGCCTGCAGCAGGCGGGCACCGGCCATCTGGGCCAGCGGTCGCAGGTCAATCAAGAAGTCGTCGTCCTGCGCACGGCCGCACAGACGGGCGGGCAGGGCGCCGGAGTAAGGGGTATCGACGTCGCGGGAGATGAGCGTGACGTCCAGGCCCGGTACCGGGTCGTTCGCCAGGCTCATCAGCACAGCAAGGTGACTGTGTCCGCCTCCCAGCAGAACCAGGCGCTTTCTGGCTGGGGCGGAGTGTGTCTGTTTCATGCGAGGCTCACCGTCGGGCGCTGTTCAGGCGGCGCCCGGCGTCGTCACAGGGAGCGGATGGCCGGCCCGGTGTAGAGCGCGCTGGGGCGCATGATCCTGTTGTCGATGCGGGACTCCAGGACGTGTGCCAGCCAGCCTACACTGCGTGCCATGGCGAAACCAGCCGTGAAGTAGGTGGCGGGAATGCCGATGGCGAGGTTGACCGGGCCCTTGTAGAACTCCAGGTTGGCCCAGACTTCCTTGCCCTTCTTCTGCATCTCGGCGTTGAATTCCTTCT
>CAYQBR010000080.1:0-5681 GCA_964415735.1 uncultured Klebsiella sp.
CACAGATGCTGCTGGAGGCGGGCATCGAACAGATCGAGCAGGCGTTGCGGCAGCCCGATGTCTGGCAGCAAGAGCGCCGCATGCGTCTAGCCGCGCGTGGCGCCGCTGACGCGAGCGCAGCAGCTGTCGCCGCGGTGCGTGCGCAGTGGCAGGCCGCGGGCCCCAACCCCAATCCCGCTCCGGCACAGGTGCTGCAACTGCTGGAGCGCAGCGTGGCAGTCCCGGCCGCTGAGGCACAGGCGCAGGAGACGGCCTGCTTCGTGAATCTGGCCCAAAGCGACGTGGCGGCCAGTCTCGTCGGCCTGTTTGTGGCCGATCAACAGTTGCGGCAGAAGACCCGCGCCTGGGCCGCACGCGGCAAGGCAGCCGATCGCATCGCCGTGCTCGGTGCCGGCATCATGGGCGGCGGCATCGCCTATCAGGCGGCGCTCAAGGGCATCGACGTGCAGATGAAGGACATCGCCCAGGCGGGCCTCGATGCCGGCATGAAGGAGGCGCAGCAGCTGCTCGGAAGGCAGGTGCAGAAGGGGCGGCTGAGCAACACCCAAGCCGCCGAGGCACTGGCCCGCATTCATCCGACGCTGGATTACAGCGGCTTTGGCGGGGTCGACCTGGTGGTGGAAGCTGTGGTCGAGAAGCAGACCGTCAAGCAGGCCGTGCTGGCCGAGGTGGAGCGCCAGGTACCTGCCACCGCCATTCTGGCCTCGAACACCTCCACGATTTCCATCACGGCACTCGCGCAGCCCTTGCAGCGCCCTGCGCACTTCTGCGGCATGCATTTCTTCAACCCGGTTCCCCTCATGCCCTTGGTGGAAGTGATCCGGGGCGAGGGCAGCAGCGAGCAGAGCATCGCCAGCACCGTGGCCACCGCCCAGCGCCTGGGCAAGACCCCCATCGTGGTGCGCGACTGCCCGGGGTTTCTGGTCAATCGCATCCTGTTTCCTTATTTCGGGGCCTTCGCCATGCTGCTGCGGGACGGCGCCGATCTGCGCGCCATCGACGCCGCCATGGAAGCCTTCGGCTGGCCCATGGGCCCGGCCTGGCTGCTCGATGTGGTTGGCCTCGACACCGCCGTGCATGCCCAGGCCGTGATGGCGCAAGGCTTCCCCGAGCGCATGCAGTACGACTTCACGTCCGCCACGCAATTGCTGTTCGAGAATGGCCGTCTGGGTCAGAAGTCCGGCGCCGGTTTCTATCGCTACACGCCCGATGCCGCGGGTCGTCTGCAGAAGCAGGTCGACGAGCAGGCGTTGGCCCTGATCCGCAGTCAGCAGAAGGCATCCCGTGATTTCACGGCCGAGGAGATCGTCGATCGCATGATGCTGCCGCTTTGTCTCGAGACAGTGCGCTGTCTGGAAGACGGCATAGTCGACACGGCGGCCGAGGCCGACATGGGCCTCGTGCTCGGCCTGGGCTTCCCGCGCGTTCGCGGCGGCGCCCTGCGCTACCTCGAGCGACAGGGCCTGGCGGCCTTCTGTGCCCTGGCCGACGCCCATGCCGCGCTCGGTCCGCTCTATCATCCCACCGCGACGCTGCGTGCCATGGCAGCTGCCGGTGCCCGGTTCCACGCATGAATTTCCAAGGTGACACCATGACCAGTCTTGCCACCCCCGCCATCAGTGACGCGCACGAACTCGACGCCCAGGCCATCAAGCGCCAGCGCCTGCTCAATCGCTGTCACAAGAATCTGCGCCGCGATGTCGGCAAGGCCATTGCCGACTACAACATGATCGAGGACGGCGATCTCGTGATGGTCTGCCTCTCGGGCGGCAAGGACTCCTACACGCTGCTGGACATCCTGCTGAGTCTGCAGAAGCACGCGCCCATCGATTTCCGACTCATCGCGGTGAATCTGGATCAGAAGCAGCCAGGCTTTCCCGAGCATGTGCTGCCGAATTATCTGAAGAGTCTCGGCGTCGATTACCACATCATCGAGATGGACACCTATTCCATCGTCAAGGACAAGACGCCGGAAGGGAAAACCTTCTGCGGCCTGTGCTCGCGGCTGCGTCGCGGCAGCCTGTATGGCTATGCGCGGGAGATCGGAGCCACCAAGGTGGCGCTGGGGCATCACCGCGAGGACATTGTGGAAACCCTGTTCCTGAACATGTTCTTCGGCGGCACGCTCAAGGCCATGCCGCCCAAGCTGCTCAGCGACGACAAGCAGAATGTGCTGATCCGGCCGCTGGCCTATTGCAGTGAAGAAGAGATCGCGCGCTATGCGAAGCTCAAGCAGTTCCCGATCATCCCCTGCAATCTGTGCGGCACGCAGGAAAACATGCAGCGGCGCAACATCAAGGAGATGCTGAAGCAGTGGGATCGCGAGACGCCCGGCCGCGTCGAGAGCATCTTCCGCGCTATCTGCAATGTCGCACCGTCCCAGTTGGCGGACCCGAAACTCTTCCCGTTCGCCGGACTCAAGGCGATCAAGGACGAGCCGCTGGGAATCGACCTCATGAATCTCGGCTGAGCACCCATGCAGATTCCCTGGCAACAGCTTGCGCCTGACACAGTGACCGCCGTGCTGGAAGAATTCGCCACGCGCGAGGGCACGGACTACGGCCACGAGACCTACAGTCTGGCGCAGAAGGTGGCCATGCTGCGGCGCCAGCTGGAGCGCGGCGAGATCGCCATCAGCTTCGATGCCGCCACCGAGACCTGTTCCCTCATTTCCCTGCGCTGACGCGCGTTGACAGCGAGACCCTGGCATGACCGACAGCCCTTCCTCTCTGCCCGAAGCCAGCGTGCACCTGGATGCCTGCGGCCTGTATTGCCCGGAACCGGTGATGCTGCTGCACAACCGCATTCGCGACATGGCCGCGGGCGAGGTGGTGGAAGTGATCGCGACCGATCCTTCCACCACGCGCGATGTGCCCAAGTTCTGTCTCTTCCTCGGGCATGAGCTGCTGGCGCGCACGCAGCAGGACGATCGCTATCACTACTGGATTCGCAAGGCCTGAGCCCATGAGCCGCCTGTCGCGCGAGCCCGTCTATCTGGTCGATGCCTCCATCTACATTTTTCAGGCCTGGTTCTCGCCGCATTATCTCGTGAGCTCCACCGCGGGCGATGATCTGAGTGCCTTCTTCGGCTTTGCCCAGTTCCTGCAGCGCTTCCTGCGCCAGACTCGCCCGCGACGGGTGGCCATCGCCTTCGATGAGAGTCTGTTCTGTGGCTTTCGCCACAGCCTCTATCCGGCCTACAAATCCAATCGGGAATTGCCCGATGAGCTGCTGGCGCGACAACTGCAAGCCTGTGCAGCGCTGGCGCCTCTGATGGGCGTGCCGGCCTGGGGCAGTCGCATCTACGAGGCCGACGACATCATCGGCACCCTGGCCCGGCGCGTGGCGCCGCAGCCGGTGTGCATCGTCAGTCGCGACAAGGACCTGGCTCAGCTGCTGCACCAGGACGAGGATCACCTGTGGGACTACACCGCGAACACCCGGCGCTTTCGCTCCGACATCGAACGTCAGTACGGCATCCGTGCTGAGCAGATCCCGGACTATCTCGCGCTGGTGGGCGATCCGGTCGACGCCATTCCCGGCGTGCCGGGCATCGGCCCGGTGGCCGCGCGCGCACTCCTGCAGCATTTCGGCACGCTCGAACAGCTCTACGCGAATCTGGAGGACGTGGCGCTGCTGCGCTATCGCGGTGCCGGCAGGACGGCGCAGTTGCTGCGTGAGCACGAGCCTGCCGCGCGCCTGAGCCGACAGCTGGCTACCATCATTGATTCGGTGGATGATCCCGCAGAAACCTTTTCCTGCACCGCAAGCGACTGCCTGCGCTGGCGCAGCCCCGACATCGAGGGCATCGCCCGCCTGCTGGCGAGTCTGCAACTGGAGCCTCTGGCGCAGGAGCGCTTCCTGACCCTGATGCAGGGCCTGCAACCCCTGACCGAAGGAGCCGTGTGATGAAGATCGTGGCGGATGAGAACATCGTGGCCGTCGCCGAACTCTATCGGCAGCATGGCGAACTGCACTTGCTGCCGGGACGCGCCATAGGACCGACTGACGTGAAGGATGCCGATGTGCTGCTGGTGCGTTCCATAACCCGGGTGGATCGTGCGCTGCTCGCCGGTTCGCGCGTGCGCTTTGTCGCCACGGCGACAAGTGGCACGGATCACCTTGACCTGCCATGGCTGGCCGGGCAGGGCATCGCTGTGGCCGAGGCGGCGGGCAGCAATGCCAATGCCGTGGTGGAATATGTGCTGGCGGCCCTGGCTGAGTTGCACTGGCGTGGAATTCCGATTGAAGGGCGCACTGCGGCCATCGTCGGCTTCGGTCAGGTGGGCTCGCGGCTGCATGCCGCATTGCAGACTCTGGGGCTGGACGTGCGGGTGTGCGACCCGCTGGTCGAGGCCCACTGGCGTCAAAGGGGAGTCCCGGCACCTGTCCGGTTCTGCCCACTGGAGGAAGCCCTGCAGGCCTCGCTCATCAGTCTGCACACGCCATTGACCCAGGGCGGCTTGCATGGGACCTGGCACCTTCTGAACCAGACACGCTTGGCCGCGCTGCGTCCTGGCACCGTGCTGATCAATGCCGCACGTGGCGCAGTGGTCAGCAATCAAGCGCTGCTCGCGTGCCTGCGGCAGGGCGCCGAGCTGCACTGTGTGCTGGATGTCTGGGAGAACGAGCCCACGATCTCGATGCCGTTGCTGCAGGCGGTGACGCTGGGCACGCCGCATATCGCCGGCTACAGCGTGGAAGCCAAGAGCAGTGCGAGTGAGCGCAATTACCAGGATTTCCTGCGGAATTTCGGGCTGACAGACACACGCCCGAGCGCTGGGACTCAGGCCGCACGCACGCGGCTCAAGGTGGACCTGGCGCCGGCAGCGTCGCTGCAGGACGCGCTGACCCTGTGCCTGCGCGCGGCTTTCCCGGTGGCGCAGATCGACACGCAGCTGCGGGAGCAGACCTCCGATGCCGGGGTGTTCGATGCGATTCGTCAGCGCCTCAGCGCGCGGCGCGAGTTCGCGCGCTACACGCTGCAGTGCGAAAAGCTCGGGCAGGGAGTGGAAAGAGCCGCGCTGGAGGCCAGGCTGACGGCTCTGGGGTTCACGCTGGATTTCTGAAGGCTCAGAATTCCGCGCGGGAGAGGAAACGTTCGATCTTGGTGATGGCCTGCGTGAGCACGTCGGCGTTGGGCAGGAACACGATGCGCAAATGCTGCGTGTCCGTGACGTTGAACGCGCTGCCCTGCACCAGCAGGATCTTTTCCTTTTCCAGCAGGTCGAGCACGAATTTCGCGTCGTCCTTGATCGGGTATTTCAGCGGGTCCAGTTTCGGGAACATGTAGATCGCGCCGCGCGGCTTCACGCAGCTGACGCCGGGAATGGACGTGATGAGATTCCACGCCAGATCACGCTGCTCGCGCAGACGCCCGCCCGGCAGGATCAGTTCGTTGATGCTCTGATACCCGCCCAGTGCCGTCTGCACCGCGAACTGGGCCGGCACATTCGCGCACAGGCGCATGTTGGACAGAATCTCCAGACCTTCGATGTAGTTCTCGGCCTTGTCCTTGGCGCCGCTCAAGACCATCCAGCCCGAGCGGAAGCCCGCCAGACGATAGGCCTTGGACAGGCCGTTGAAGGTGATGAAGAAGAGATCGTCGGCCAGCGACGCGATGGGAATGTGCTTCGCATCGTCGTAGAGAATCTTGCTGTAGATCTCGTCCGAGAACACCA
>CAYQBR010000081.1:0-5605 GCA_964415735.1 uncultured Klebsiella sp.
AGACTGCCGAGCGCCAGCAGTGCCGGCAGCCACTTCCTGACCTGCGCCTTGAACATTCTCACCTCGTGAACTGAACAGCAATGCAGCAAATGCGGGCGCTATTAGAACCCGTCACACCCCCGGATGCCTAGCCCCATCTCCTTGTTTCTGGTGCAAAAATGGGCAGTTTTGCGTGGCTGCCGGCGCGCCGATGCACTATGCTCGCAGGCGATTCACTGCCGGGGAGGCTGCCATGCAAATCGATCTGAATGCCGATCTGGGCGAGGGCGCCGCACACGATCGCGAGCTGCTCGCCCTGGTCAGCTCCGCCAGCATCAGCTGCGGCGTGCATGCCGGGGACGCCGATGCCATGGCCACAGCCATCCGGCACGCGCTCGCGCACGGCGTGCGCATTGGCGCCCACCCCTCGTTTCCCGACCGTGAGCATGGCGGCCGCGCGCCCCTGCAGCTGTCCTTTGCCAGTCTGCGCCATCATCTGCTCTATCAGCTGGGGGCGCTGGACGCCCTGGTGCGAGCGCAGGGCACGCGGCTGGCCTATGTGAAACCCCACGGCGCGCTCTACAACCAGGCGGCTGTCGACCGGCCGCTGGCCGACGATCTGGTGCTGGTGGTGCAGGAATTCGATCCGCAACTCGCGCTGATGGGCCTGGCGGGCAGCGCGCTGGGGGATGCGGCTCGTCAGGCGGGCTTGCGCTTCATCCCGGAAGCCTTTGCCGACAGACGCTACAGCCCCTCCGGTGCCTTGCTGCCGCGCAGTGATGCGCGCGCCCTGCTCCACGACCCGCAGGAGGCGCTCGCGCAGGCCCTGGAGATTCTCACGGAAGGCTTCGTCACGGCCGTGGATGGCAGCCGGGTGCCGGTGCAGGCCGATTCGCTGTGCCTGCACGGCGACACGCCCGAGGCCCTGGTGTTCGCCCGCACGCTCTGCGCTGCCTTCGCCGAGGCGGGCATCAGGGTCCGATCTTCCCCACCACGCGCGTGAGGCCGGGTCAGCGCTGTGCGGCGATTGCCAGCGCACGGGCTTTTCCACTACCCTCCGGCTCCATCGCTCCTGCACGGCAAGGCACCAAGCAAGGCACTACGGAATCCTCCCATGGTCACTGCGCGCAATGAACTGCTCTTCTATCTGCTGGCCTTTCTGATCGGTGGATTCGTGCTGCGCAATGTGTTCCTGGCCGAGCGCCCGCCGGCCATCAACGTGGGCGGCTTCATCGAGGCACAGAACCTGCCGCTGGCTGCCGATTCCAGCGTCGCGTCCTGGGCCCTGCAGGACACCACAAGCATTGCGCCGGGCAGCTTCATGGGGGAGAACTTCATCTGGTTTGCCACACGCACTGTCGGCGACGAGGTCATCTTCGAGCTGCGCGACGTGGAGCCGGGACTCTACGCCCTGGAGGTCTTTCTGGCCCCCAGCGGGGACTTCGGCATCGTGCAGCTGAGCCTGAATGGCGAGGCGCTGGACGGCCAGGCCGACCTGCACCCCAGCGTGTTCCGCTACCGTGATCCCCTGGTGTTCCATCAAGTTTCCCTGCAGCGCGACAATCGCCTGGGTCTGCGCGTGGTCGGCAGCAATCCGGCCACTTCGGCGCCCCATCACCAGATCGGCATCGACGGTATCAACCTGCGGCGGCTGGCTCCCTGAGCACGTTCGGCCCCGCGTCAGACGGCGGGCGCCGCGGGCTGCGCAGCCAGCTGTGACAAGGGCGCTCCAGCAGGTAATACCCCAGGATCGCGAAGAGATTGGTGGCCAGGAAATGCACCAGCACCGGCACCTCGTCCAAGCCGAAGATCTCCCGGAACGGCGCGGCCTGAATCAGGTAGAACACATACGACGCCATCCCCAGCACCACGAACAGGCGACTGCCCAGCAGCCGCTTGAGCGCACTGTGCTCTTTCCACAGCCCGAGGATCAGGGTGGCCACCAGCAGCGGAAACAGGAAATGGTGCGCGGGCGACCAGTTCACCGAATACACCGTCAAGCCATCCGCGAAGGCCGAGAAATACAGGAACAGGATGATCGAGCCCAGACCGCCCCAGGTGCACAGTGCATGACGCCAGGGGGCCACGTCGCGGAAGCGCTTGAACAGCCAGATGCCCAGCAGGAACTCGAAGCAGCGTCCGAAGAAGGTGTTGGCCACCACCATGCGCGGCGGCTCCATGAACGTGGGGATCGGCATGTCCACCTGCATCAACAGCCAGCCAGCGGCATAAAACACCAGGCACAGCAGCCCTACTGGCACGCGCCCCACCAGCAGCAGCAACCAGGGCGCGAGCAGGTAGAACGTCATCTCCACGCTGAGGGACCAGGCCTGGCCGATGTGGAAGAAGTAGAAGTCCCCGAAGAAGCCCCGCAGCAGCGTGAAACTGAGCAACCAGGTCGTGACATCAAAATTGTCGATGTAGACAAGCGTGACCAGCGTGCACAGCGCATACATCGGGTAGAGCCGCGCGAAGCGATTGCGCAGGAAGTCCAGCACGTCGCGCGCCTGAAGGCCCAGCCGGTCGGCATATTGATACGCGATCAGGAAGCCGCTGAGCACGAAGAAGACACTGACCCCCACGTGCGCCTGGGCCTGCATGTTGAAGAGCACCGCGCCCACGTATTCCGAACTGATGCGGAAGTGATGGAAGAACACCATCCATGCCGCGATGGCGCGCAGACCGGTCAGGGCGGGGACATGGGGCTCGACGACTGGATGCACGCAGGGGTCCTGGGGTCCGGCGCCGGCAGACCGCAGCAACGAGGAAAAGGCGCTGCCGGCACCTTAAGACCGCGCTCAGAAAATGTCCAGACGCCGATTTCCTGCTAGGCTGGCGCCCTTCTCAGCCCGCTTTCGAGTTCTGCCTCCATGCTGCGCCACAGCCTGTCCGCCGTCGCCATCGCCCTGTTGACCTGGGCGGCATTCCTTGCACTGGCCCTGAGCCAGCTGCCCGAGCCCTGGAGCCTCGGCATGGTGGATCGCTTCTACCTGTGGGACTCGGAACTGTTTCACTCCATCGCTCAGCATGGCTACCTTCATGACCCCAACTGGTTCCAGAACGGCCGCAGCTGGGAAATCCACAACATCGTCTACCCGCCGCTCTACCCCTGGCTGAGTCGACTGGCACACAGCCTGTTCGATCTGACCTGGCCCCAGGCGCTGGTGCTGGTGGCCAACCTCGCCTGCATCCTGGCGCTGAGCTTCCTGGTGCTGATCGCCCGACGCCTGCAGATCCGTGGCCTGTGGCTGAGCCTGCTGTTGCTGGTGTTCGCACTCTACCCCGGCAGCATCTGGCTGCTGGCGGCTTATTCCGATTCGCTGAGCATGGCGCTGGCGCTGGCCATCCTGTTCGTGGCGCAGGATGTGCTGACCTCCCCCACCCGGCAGCGGGGCATGCTGCTGTTCGTGCTGGGGGTGCTGCTGGGACTGACGCATTTCCGCACCTCGGTGCTGACCGGAGGCGCCATGCTGATGGGGGTGACGTGGTGGCTGCGTGGCGAGCTGGATGGCCTCGACTGGCCGGCCCGGCGGCGCCTCTTCCTGCTGCTGAGCCTGCCGGTGGCCGGCGCCGCGTGCGCCATGCTGGGCTTCTTCGCCTACTGCCAGCTGGCCTTCGGCGAGTGGGATGCGTACCAGCAGACGATCTTCAGCGTCTGGGGCCCCACAACACCCGATTTCCTGCAAGTGTTCGACTGGGGCATCTACCGCTGGTTCGAGGTGTCGCTGGCCCAGGATCAGTTCGGCCAGAGTACGCCCTATCTGGGCCGCTTCCTCGCCACCTGGATGCTGACCCTGTCGGTGCTGCTGCTGTTCTTCGAGATCTTCTTCGGCACCACGCCCACAGCCATCACCCAGCGCCTGAGCTTCAGCCCGGGGCTGTGGGCCCTGCTGCTGTCCATGGCCATGCAGTACTTCCTGATCACCATGCGGGTTCCGAGCCTGAGCAACTTCACGCTCTACCCCATGCCCTCGGTGCGCTATCTGATTCCCTGCGCCTTGCTGCTGGGGCTTTACCTGGCGCAGTTGATGCCGGAAGTTCGGCGGCGTCATGCCAACGACCCGCACAGCACGCCGCTGGCCTTCTCGCTCTGCGTGCTGCTGGCGCTGGGCGGCCTCGCTCTGCAGCTGGCCATGTTCGAGTTGTTCTTCCAGCGCGTGCTGCAGGGCTGAGTCGCGTGGCAGACCTCAGCGCAGGGCCTCGGCCTGCTGCGCCTTCCAGTTCTCGTAATACTCCAGGCTGACCATCTCGTTGAGCGCACGATACTCGTCCGCGCTCTGCTGCAGGGTCGCGCGCATCACATCGCCCGCCGAGAGCAGGCCGACATACTCGCCGCCATCCTCGATCAGCAGGTGGCGGATGCGGCGCCCCACGAACTTGTCGTAAAGCTGCATCACCTGCTCGTCGAGATGCGCCGAGATCAGCGCCCGGGTCATGCTCTGACTCACCTTTTCCGTGCGGGGATCGAAGTGCGGATCGACTGTGCGGTGCAGCAGATCGCGCTCAGTCCAGATGCCGACGATGCGACCGGCGTCGACGATGAGAATGGCACCCACGCGCTGCTGCGTCATGAGCGTGACCGCCTGGTGCACTGTCGCCTCCATGTCCACGGTCAGCATGTTGTCGCGCTTGTCACGAAGAATGTCTCTGGCTGTGCGCTTCATTGTCTCTCCCCCTCCAGCGATTGGTCGGAAAATCGACATTACGCCGCAGGAGCAGCACTGGCAAGGCGCCGGGACTCGGCCTCACTCGCGAATGCTGACGCCCGTCGCAGAGAAGGCCAGCCACTGATTGATGCACTGCGGCGCATCCTGCGGGTCGTGGCTGACGAAGAGTATCCGGGTGGGCGTCGTGGCGGCGATGCGGTCGACGATGTCGAGCACGAGCTGACGCCAGGCATCGTCCAGACCGACACAGGGCTCGTCGAGTATCAGAATGGCCGGTTGCTTGACCATGGCGCGCGCCAGCAGCACCAGACGCTGCTCGCCGAAGGACAGCTCGTGGTAGGGATCGCCCGCCAGCGGCAGCAGATTCAGCGCCGCGAGCCAGTCCCGCGCCGCCTGCTGCTCGCTGGCGCCGCTGTCATCGTAGAGCCCCACGGAATCGAAAAACCCCGAGACCACGACATCGAGCACGCGCCAGCCCTTGCAGTAGCGCAGATGCAGTTCGTTGGACACCACCCCGAAACGCGCCTTGACCTCCCACACCGATTCCCCGCTGCCGCGCCGCCGACCGAACAGCACCACGTCCTGACCATAGGCCATGTGGTTCTCGCCGCACAGCAGGTTGAGCAACGTGGATTTGCCGCAGCCGTTCGGGCCACTGATCAGTGCGTGCTGGCCAGGCTTGAACGTCCAGTCCAGCTCGCGCAGCACCGGCTTGCCGGGATAGCCGGCGTTGACCTTGTGCAGGACCAGCAAGGGCTCGTCAGGTGGCAGCGCCGGGAGCGGACAACGCAGGGGGTTGGCGGGCAACTGTGCGGACACGGGCAGACGGCGCAGCGCCACGCGCATGAACTCGGCACTGGCGCGCACACTGGCCAGGGGGCCGCTGGTCAACAGGGCCAGCTTGTCCAGCAGCGCCAGATGGGTGATGCCCGGCAGGATGTCGCGCTCACGCCGGCACA
>CAYQBR010000082.1:0-5588 GCA_964415735.1 uncultured Klebsiella sp.
CCGATCGTGCTCATGGGCTATCTGAATCCCATCGAGATCATGGGCTACGAGGCCTTTGCCAGTGCTGCCCAGGCCGTGGGCGTCGACGGCGTGCTGATTGTCGACATGCCGGCCTACGAATGTGCGGAGCTGTTCGAGGCGGTGCGACCACGCGGTCTGGACACGGTTTTCCTGGTGGCGCCGACCACGACCGAGGCACGCCTTGCGTCGATCTGCGCCAGTTCCACCGGCTATCTCTATTACGTCTCGCTGAAGGGCGTGACAGGCGCCGCCATCACCGACAAAGGTGACATCAAGTCCAAGATCCAACACCTGCGCACCATGACCGACCTGCCAGTCGTGGTGGGATTCGGTATCAAGGACGCAGCCTCTGCCGTCGACATGGCGAGCATCAGTGACGGTGTTATAGTGGGCAGCGCCTTGGTGGACGCCATCTCGCGTCTGCACAAGGGCGTGTCAACGCCTGAGGATCTGGCGGCCGCCGTGGCGGTCATCGCATCCATCCGCAGCGCCATAGACAACATCAAGTAATCGTTATATCCAATTGATTTGAATATTTAAATTGTGAATCACGGAAGTCTGTCATGAGTTGGATCAACAAAATTCTTCCTTCCATCCGCAGCTCTGGCGCTGCCGATGGAACGCCCGGCAAGCAACGCGCCAGTGTGCCCGAAGGTCTGTGGAAGAAGTGCCCGCGCTGCGAGGCCGTGCTCTACCGGCCCGATCTGGAACGCAATCTGGAGGTCTGCCCCAAGTGCGACCACCATCTGCGCATCACGGCGCGTCGCCGCCTGGAACTGTTTCTCGATCCGGCCGGCCAGGTCGAACTGAATGCCGACATGGAACCGGTCGACATCCTCAAGTTTCGTGATCTGAAGAAGTACAAGGATCGCCTGTCAGCCGCCCAGAAGGCGACGGGCGAGAAGGACGCCCTGATCGTGGTGCAGGGCAGCGTCAACGGCGTCGAGATGGTTGTCGCGGCCTTCGAATTCGCCTTCATCGGCGGCTCCATGGGCGCCGTGGTCGGCGAGAAATTCACCCAGGCCGTGAATACGTGCATCGACAAGCGCCTGCCGCTTGTCTGTTTCTCCACCAGCGGCGGGGCTCGCATGCAGGAAGCCTTGATCTCCTTGATGCAGATGGCCAAGACGTCGGCAGCCCTGGCCCGCCTGCGCGAGAACGGCCTGCCGTTCATCTCCGTGCTGGTGGATCCGGTGTATGGCGGCGTCTCTGCCAGCCTGGCGATGCTGGGCGACATCAACGTGGCGGAGCCCAATGCACTGGTCGGCTTCACCGGCCCGGACGTGATTCGCCAGACAGTGCGAGTGAAGCTTCCCGAGGGCTTCCAGCGCAGCGAGTTCCTGCTGGAGCACGGGGCCATCGACATGATCGTGCATCGCAAGGAAATGCGTGACCGCATCTCCTCACTGCTTTCCAAACTGCTGCATCTGTAAGCGGATGCCCCTGATTCGCTGCCTCACCCCGCGGGTGGCCTGAACGCAAATGCCGACACTAGCGCAGTGGCTCGACAGAATTCAGGCGCTGCATCCCAAGGAAATCGACCTGGGCTTGCAGCGCGTCCGCGAGGTGGCACGCCGGCTTGGCGTGTGCAAGCCCGCGCCGCTCGTGATCACCGTGGCCGGCACGAACGGCAAGGGGTCAACGGTGGCGATGCTGGATGCCATCCTGCGCGCCAGCGGCCGGCGCGTCGGCACCTGCACCTCGCCTCATCTACATGTCTACAACGAACGCGTGGGCCTGCACGGCCAGCCTGCGACAGACGCCCAACTGTGCGCCGCCTTCGAGCGGATCGAGGCCGTGCGCGGCGAAATCTCCCTGACCTATTTCGAGTACAGCACCCTGGCCGGTCTCTGGCTGATCGCCGAGGAGCAGGTCGATGTGGCCGTGCTGGAGATCGGTCTGGGAGGGCGCCTGGATGCCATCAATCTCGTCGACGCGGACATCGCCATCATCACCAGCATCGGGCTGGACCACATGGAGTGGCTGGGGGATACGCGCGAAGCCATCGGACGCGAGAAGGCCGGCATTTTCCGCGCCGCCACGCCGGCCTTGTGTGGCGATCTCGACCCGCCCGTGACGGTTCTGGAGGAAGCCCGGCGACTGGGCGCACCGCTGTGGGTGCAAGGGGTGGACTTCGGCTTCGAGAAGCACGCTGCGTCGTGGCGCTGGTGGGGGCGGGAGCGGGGCGGTGCCCCGCTGACCTGGCATGATCTGCCGCTGCCAGAACTGGACCTGCTCAACGCGGCCACCGTGCTGCAGGCGCTCCAACGCCTGCCACTCCCGCCGTCCCGCGACTGCGTCTGCAGGGCGCTCGACGGCCTCGGCCTGCAGGGGCGTTATCAGCGCATTGAAGACTCGCGCCACGGCGCCCAGCTGCGCGTCGACGTGGCGCACAACCCCCACGCGGCAGGACTGCTGCTGGAGAAGCTGCAGCGCTTCAGGCAGCAGGCCGGCACCGCCGCGCGCGTCCATGTCGTGCTGGCCATGATGGCCGACAAGGATCAGCTCGGCTTCCACAAGGCCTTAGAATCCGCAGTGGACTTTTGGTATATTGCCGCATTCGCTGAAACCCGCGGTCTGAGTGCGCAAGCGCTGTTCGAATTGCTGCAGGCGCAGGGCGCGCCAGTGCTCGGGCCGCATGCCAGCGTTGCGCAGGCCTACGAACACGCCATGGCCTGTGCCGCTGAGTCTGATCTGGTGCTGGTGACGGGGTCCTTCGTCACAGTTGCCGATGTCGTTCGGCATGTGCACGCAGCGGGCAGCAATCCAACACCGTCTGACAGCTTGCGCTGAGCTGCTGACAGTCGATACCTAGGGGCACTACTGGTTTGGACCAGAGCAGAAAGCAAAGAGTCGTTGGTGCCATCGTGTTGCTGATCGCGGCCGTGGTCATCCTGCCGATCCTGTTCGACGGTCAGGGCAGTTACCAACTTCCGCTGGAAAGTCGCATCCCCGCTGCTCAGCCATTTCCCGAGGTTCCTCGCATCGAGGCAGTCCGCCCCGAGATTGCCGCCGACTCCGATCAGCTGAGCTTTCAGCCGGATGCGGAACCGGTGGACACGGTGGTTGTGGCAACCCCCGCACCGTCTGTCGATGCCCCCGCTGACGTTGCGGAGCCGACAGCGCCTCCTGCTGACACCGAACCCGATGCAACGACTGCTGCCGCTGCCACACTGCCTGTAGTGCCACCGCCCGTGCTCGACAGTGACGGTCTGCCCGAAGGCTGGAGCGTGCGACTCGCATCCTTCTCCAGTGCCGCCAACGCCCAGGCGCTGGTCGAGCGCTTGCTGGCCCGTGGGCACCGTGCTTACGTGCGACAGATCACCTCATCGCAGGGGCCGTTGACGGCCGTGTTCGTCGGGCCGGGCGCGGATCGCGCCGCCATGCTGCAGCTGCAGCGCCAGTTGCAGGACGAATTTCAACTCTCGGGCATTGTCGTGCGCTACGAGATCGAGGCGCTCTGAGGGCGAGGCCTGAATCGGCAAGGGAGTCATGATGCAGTTGCACTGGCTGGATGCGAGTTTTCTGGTGGTGACCGTGGTGTCGAGCCTCTTCGGTCTCTGGCGCGGCTTCGTGCGCGAGGTGCTGTCCCTGCTGGCCTGGATTGCGGCCCTGCTGATCTCGCGCCTCTACAGCGAGCCCCTGGCTCCCGTGCTCGGCGGCTGGGTGGACAGCCCGGCGATGCAGCAGGCATTCGCCTTCGCGATTCTGTTCATCGGCACGTTGCTGGTTGGCGCACTGATCAACAACCTGGTGGCGAAGCTGATCGACATCTCCGGCCTGAAGCTGACTGACCGGCTTCTCGGTGCGCTGTTCGGCGTGGCGCGCGGCGCCGTGATCGTGATGGTGTTCGTGTATTTCGGCGGCAGCTTCTTTGCCGATGAGCCGTGGTGGCAGGAGTCTGCAGCGATTCCGCACGCACAGGAATGGATTGAAAAGTCACGGATGTTCGTGACGGACATGGTCCCGGCAACGCAGGCGTCCCTCTAGGGCCCTGTGTCGCTGGCAAGCAGGAACTTTCGGAGTAGGTGTTATGTGTGGTCTGGTTGGAGTGGTTGGCAAGTCCGATGTGGCGGTCTGCCTTTACGATACGTTGACGGTTCTGCAGCATCGCGGGCAGGACGCGGCCGGCATCGCCACGAGTGACAATGGCAAGTTGAACCTGCGCAAGGACAACGGTCTGGTCAAGGACGTGTTCCGCACGCGCCACATGGAGCGCCTCGCCGGCAACATGGGCATCGGTCATGTACGCTACCCCACGGCGGGCAGCTCCAGCCCGGCGCTCGCCCAACCCTTCTACGTGAATTCGCCCTACGGCCTGAGCCTGGCGCACAACGGCAATCTGACCAACGCGGCCGAACTCAGCCGCGACCTCTTCAAGGAAGACCTGCGGCACATCAATACCGACTCCGACTCCGAAGTCCTGCTCAACGTCTTCGCCCATGAACTGCAACTGCTGGCCAAGATGGTGCCGAGCCCCGAGGATGTCTTCACGGCGGTGCGCGGCGTGCATCGTCGCTGTCGTGGCGGCTACGCCGCGCTGGTCATGCTGGGCGGCTACGGCATCGTCGGCTTCCGGGATCGCAACGGCATCCGTCCCCTGGTCTTCGGCAAGCGTGAGCGCGACGGCTTCACCGAGTACATGCTGGCCTCCGAGAGTGTGGCGCTGGACTCCCAGGGCTTCACCCTGGTGCGCGATGTGGCGCCGGGCGAGGCAGTCTACGTGGACATCCTCGGCAATCTGCACACGCGCGTCTGCGCCGGGCCGGCGGAATACACCCCCTGCATCTTCGAACATGTCTACTTCGCGCGCCCGGATTCGCTCATGGACGGCATCTCCGTCTACAAGGCCCGTCTGCGCATGGGCGAGAAACTGGCCGAGAAGGTCAAGCGTCTGCGTCCGGATCATGACATCGACGTCGTCATCCCCATTCCCGACACCAGCCGCACCTCGGCGCTGGAACTGGCCAACCATCTCGGCGTGAAGTACCGCGAGGGCTTCGTCAAGAACCGCTACATCGGCCGTACCTTCATCATGCCGGGGCAAAGCCAGCGCAAGAAATCCGTGCGTCAGAAACTCAATGCCATTGAACTGGAATTCCGCGGCAAGACGGTCCTGCTGGTGGACGATTCCATCGTCCGGGGCACGACCTGCCGTCAGATCATCCAGATGGCGCGCGATGCCGGAGCACGCAAGGTGTATTTCGCCTCGGCGGCGCCGGCGGTGCGCTATCCCAATGTCTACGGCATCGACATGCCGGCGGCCAGCGAGCTGATCGCCCACGGCCGCACCGATGAAGAGGTGCAGGAGCTGATCGGCGCCGACTGGCTGATCTTCCAGGATCTGGAAGACCTGATTGCCGCCTCGTCCGAAGGCAACCCGGCCATCAAGCGTTTCGAGTGTTCAGTGTTCGACGGGAAATACATCACCGGCGACGTTGATGCCCGCTACCTCAAGCGGCTGGAAGACACGCGCAACGACCTGGCCAAGGCCGGCAAGTCAGGGGACTGACAGCCGCGCAATCGCCTGAGCCGCCAGACCAACAAGAATCGCAGGACAGGGGACA
>CAYQBR010000083.1:0-5565 GCA_964415735.1 uncultured Klebsiella sp.
GCTTCTGCAGCAGTTCGGCAATGCCTTTCTGGGCCAGGCCGATCATGGCCTGCAGCTCGGTGGTGTCGAAATCGTTCTCTTCGCCGGTGCCCTGCAGCTCGATGAAACGCAGGCGCTCGGTCATCACCACGTTCATGTCCGTCTCGGCATTGGAATCCTCGGCATAGTCCAGGTCCAGCACCGGCAAGCCCTTGTAGATGCCCACCGACACCGAGGCGATCAGCTGCTTCATCGGGCTCACCTTGAGCTTGCCGCTCTTGAGCAGCGTGCCGATGGCGTCGTGCAGGGCCACGCAGCCGCCGGTGATGGAGGCCGTGCGGGTGCCGCCGTCGGCCTGGATGACGTCGCAATCGATCTTGATGGTGTGCTCGCCCAGCAACTTCAGGTCCACGGCGGCACGCAGGGAGCGGCCGATGAGCCGGGAGATCTCGAGCGTGCGCCCGCCCTGTCGGCCACTCACGGCTTCACGATCCATGCGCGACCCCGTGGAGCGCGGCAGCATGCCGTACTCGGCCGTGATCCAGCCCGAGCCGGAGCCCTTGAGAAAGCGTGGCACCGATTCCTCGACACTGGCCGTGCAGATGACCTTGGTGTCACCGAACTCCACCAGCACGGAGCCTTCGGCATGCTTGGTGTAGTGACGGGTGAGGCGGATATCGCGCAACTGATCGCTCTGGCGGGCGCTGGGACGGATGGATTCGGACATGGAGGCTCTCGGAGTGATGCTGAATGGAGGCGCGATTATCCTTGATCGGCCCGGGGATGGCGAGTCAGGGCAGGCGTTTTGCGCTACCATGCCGACAGCAACCCACAGGAATCAAGGCAGGCCGCCGTTCGCTGAGGGTTCCTTTGAACATTGCAGCAAGGACCCGGAACATGGCTCAGAGCATGACTGCCTTTGCGCGTCGGCAGGTTTCCTGCGGGCGCGGCGTACTGGTGTGGGAAATCCGCTCCGTCAATCACCGCTATCTTGAAACCGGTTTTCGCTTTCCCGAGGCGCTGCGCAGCATCGAGCCTGCCATCCGCGATGCGCTGCGCAGGCAGCTGGCGCGCGGCAAGGTGGACTGTCAGCTGCGCCTCGAGTCCGAAGAACGCGCCACGGGTGCCCTGCAGATCGACGAGAACGCCGTGCGCCGCCTCAACGAGGCCAGCGGTCAGATTCTCTCACTGACCGGTGGCGGCCCCGCGCTCACGGTGATGGAGATTCTCAAGTGGCCAGGGGTGCTGCGTGAGTCGGAGTCCCTGCCCGAGAATCTGGAAGAACTGGCGCTGTCGCTGTTCCACGACACCCTGCACGAGCTGATCGCCACGCGTCAGCGCGAGGGGCAGGAACTGTGCGGCTTCATTGGCAAGCGCATCGAGGCCGTGCGCGAGATCGTCGCCGGCGTGCGCACGCGCATGCCCGACATTCTGGCGCGGCAGCAGCAGGCGCTGCGCGATCGGCTCGACGCCCTGAAGATGGAACTCGACCCCGGTCGCCTGGAACAGGAGATCGTGCTTTACGCCCACAAGTGCGACATCGACGAGGAGCTCGACCGACTCGAGACCCACCTCAACGAAGTGGAGCGCGTGCTGCGGCTGCCGGAGCCTTCCGGACGCCGACTCGACTTCCTGATGCAGGAGCTCAATCGCGAGGCCAACACGCTCTCCTCCAAATCCATCGTGGCGGAAACCACCCTCAACGCGGTCGATCTGAAAGTGCTGATCGAACAGATGCGGGAACAGATCCAGAACATCGAGTGAGCCTCCAGGTGCCGGCATGACCCTGCTTCTTGACGCCAACAACGCGAACGATCTTGCGCAAGCCGCGCGCCTGCTGCGTGCCGGCGAACTCGTCGCCGTACCGACCGAGACGGTCTATGGTCTGGCCGCCGACGCGCGCCAGCCAGCGGCCGTGCGCGCCATTTTCGCGGCCAAGAACCGGCCGGCCGATCACCCTCTCATCGTGCACCTGGGCGACGCCGCACAGCTTGCCGACTGGGCCGTGGACATTCCACCGGCTGCCTGCACCTTGATCGAGCGTTTCTGGCCCGGGCCCCTGACGCTGGTGCTGCACAAGGCGCCGGGGGTGGATGCGGTGGTGACCGGCGGTCACGCGACAGTGGCACTGCGGATGCCCGCGCACCCGGCCCTGCTCGCGCTGCTGCAGACCAGCGGCCTGGCGGTGGCGGCGCCCTCGGCCAATCCGCACAAGCGCCTCAGCCCTACGAGTGCGGCCCACGTGATGGAAAGCATGGCAGGCCGGCTTGCGGCGGTGCTGGACGGCGGCGAATGCACGCTCGGCATCGAATCCACCATTCTCGATCTGACTGGCGACGTGCCCCAGGTGCTGCGCGCGGGGCCGGTCACCGCCAGCGCGATTGCCGAGTGCCTCGGCTGCCCGGTGGCCACACCGAGTCAACACAGTGTGGCGGTGCCGGGCAACATGCCGGAACACTATCAGCCGCGCACCCCCGTGCGTCTGAAGAACGCGCAAGAAATTGTGCAGGACGCAGACTTCCCCGTGGCGAGAATCCTGCTGAGCCTTGACGCAAATCAAGCCGGTTTCACACCGGCATTGACGCGTGTCATGCCGCGTGCCAAACCTGCGTATGCGAGGCTTCTGTACCGAGCGCTCCACGAAGCGGATCGATTGCAGGTGCGCGAGATCTGGGTGGAGTCGCCGCCTGCCACCGAGGAATGGGCCGACGTGATTGATCGCCTGCTGCGTGCCAGCGGCGGGCGCACGGGAAGGTGACGCTTGCCACCCATTGGCGCCACGCCGCAGGCGCTGGCTGATTTGCATCTAGAGAAGGAGTGACAGACCCATGCTGACATTGAACGTGCCCGACATGTCCTGCGGCCATTGCGTCCAGGCCATCATGCAAGCGCTGACGACACTGGACCCCATGGCCGAGGTGCAGGTGGATCTCGCAGCGAAGACGGTCAGCGTGAGCACCACCGCAGCAGAGGCGACCGTGCGTGCCGCGATCGCCGAGGCGGGTTACACGCCGACCTGAAGGGCGGCGTCCCTCATGGCTGCCGCACCTGATTCCATTGCATCGTCCTGCTGCGCCAATGTTCCTCGATGGCCTGAACGAAGCCCTTGTTGACGAACTTGGCGCGTGACTCGTTCCACAGCGGCGAATCATGGCGCAGCACCACGCCCTCCACCTGCCCGGCGCGATAGCGGCTCGTGGCCTGTTCCAGGAACTGCGTCAGACTCTTGCGCGTGAACCTGCCATGCCCGAGTTCCGGTACCTGCGCCAGGCCCAGGTCCTGCGCCAGCTGCGCGCGCCGCGCCACACTCCAGAAGCGGCCCTCACCGCGATCATAGACATCGAACAGCAGAAACCAGTCGGGCAGCGCGTGATAGTCGAGCGAATGCTGGGCGGCGCACCATTCACCGAAAAGAATGAGCTGAGGGGTCAGGTGGCTCTTCAAGCCATGCTGGAACTGCCCGAGCCAGGCATTGAGTCGCGAGAACTGGCCGTTGAAGGGCTGCTCCAGATAACTGCCGCGATTCTGCGCGCGCAATTCGCCATGCTCGTCCAGTGACAGACCCAGATTGGCGCCGTCCAGTTTCTCTTCGATGATCAGCTCATGCTGCAGCATGTCCTCCACCTCCGGGGGCGCCAGCACCTTGTCGCCGCGAGGCTCGCCCTCGCCCAGCCAGATCAGATGATGCGTGTGAGGAAAGCGGAAGAAGTCAGTCATGTGCGTGTCCCTTGTGGAGGCGTTTCTGTTTCTCGGCGTGGCGGGTTCTGGACCAGTCGGGTATCAATGGCAGAAGGGTGAGACCCGTGCGGGTCAGCTCGGCCTCCCAGTCATGCCAGTCGGTGTCGCCGGCGAACACAATGGCACTGCTGCCAGGCAGGTTCAGTGCCTGCAGGGCCGCGGCCACCATCTTGCGGTCGGCCAGATCATGCACCACTTCGTCCAGCGGCTGCGGCAGGATGCCCGCACCGTCGCGGTCATAGTCCACCTGCACGCGATCAACTTCATCCCGATACAACTTGGCCATCACCACCTCGATGCCATAGTCGTGGAAGTCCAGCTTGTGGTGATACTCGATGTTGATCGCGCCGGCGACATCGAGCACCAGATGCGCGGGACTCGCGGCAAAGCCTTCGAGCCAGTGCAGCACCTGATCCTGCAGCGCCACTTCGGGCGGACTCACCTCGCGGTGATGCGGCAGCAGCGTCACGCCCCTGCGGCGCGCCATGGCGGCACTCGCCGCGATCAGCACGTTGGTGTCGATGAGATAGCGCGCATGCCACTGCGGGGTGGCAACGAGCGGTTCACGCTGGCGATGGGCCGACTTCAAGCGGCTGCCTCCAGAAAGGGATACATGGCTCGATGATAAGCCCGCGGCGGCGCACTGGCGAGTCCGGGGTCGCGCGTGCTTCAATTCCGGCACGACACCCCTTGCCCCGAGTCTGCCGCGTGACCAGTCCTTCCACCCCCAGTGCCGCATTGCCCATCGAGGCCGTCCTGCCGGATCTGCGCCTGGCGCTCGCACAGCACAATCGCTGCCTGCTGGTGGCCCAGCCCGGCGCCGGCAAGACCACCCGGGTACCGCTGGACCTGCTGCAGGCGGATGCCGGTGGACGGTCGCGCTGGCTGCTGCTGGAGCCGCGCCGGGTGGCGGCGCGTCTGGCGGCCGGCTACATGGCCGAACAGCTCGGCGAGACGCTGGGCGGCACGGTGGGCTATCGCGTGCGGGGCGAGTCCCGCGTCAGCCCGTCCACACGGCTGGAAGTGGTCACCCAGGGCATTCTCACGCGGATGCTGCAGGACGACCCGGCCCTGAGCGGAGTGCAGGGCATCATCTTCGACGAATTCCACGAACGCAGCCTGGAGGCCGACCTCGGCCTGGCGCTGGCACTGGATGTGCAACAGGGCCTGCGGGAAGACCTGCAGCTGCTGATCATGTCGGCCACGCTGGACGTTGGCGCCCTGCTGCAGGTGCTCGGTGAGCACACGCCGGTCATCGACTGCCCCGGGCGGGTCTGGCCGGTCAGCACGCAGCACCGCTCGCCCCCCCTGCGCGAGTATGCGGAGCGTCATCAGGCCGCCATCGTGCGCGAGGCGCTCACCGCCCAGGAAGGCGATGTGCTGGTGTTCCTGCCCGGTCAGGCCGAGATACGTCGCCTGCAGCGTGAACTCGAGGGCAGCGTTCCCGGCCATGTCGAGCTGTACCCGCTGCACGGCCAGCTCACTCTGGCGCAACAGCAGGCCGTGCTGCGACGGCCGGCGAACACGAACTCCCGACGGGTCATCCTGTCCACCGCCATCGCCGAATCCAGCCTGACAGTGCCCGGCGTGCGCATCGTCATCGACGCCGGGCTGGAGCGCGTGCCGGTGTTCCAGCCCCGCTCGGGGCTGAGCCTGCTCGACACCCGCCGCGTCAATCGCGCCAGTGCCGATCAGCGCCGCGGGCGCGCCGGCCGCGAAGCCCCCGGCGTGTGCTACCGGCTGTGGGCCGAGGAAACGATGCTGGCCCCGCATCGCGAGCCAGAGATGCTGCAGGCGGATCTGGCCGGACTGCTGTTCGAGCTGCTGCGCTGGGGCGTGCAGGACCCG
>CAYQBR010000084.1:0-5484 GCA_964415735.1 uncultured Klebsiella sp.
CGCCATTGCGCTGCATCACGCCCTGGCAGGTCAACGCTTCTTTCGCACCGCCAAACGCCTTGCCTTCTATCAGGCCATCGATGGCGAGATCGACCCTTCCCTGCTGCTGGCCGAGGCGCTGTCGCGTGGACAGGCCTGTTTCCTGCCCCTGTTGCACCCCTTCCGCCATGGCCGGCTGCTGTTTGTCCGCTACCGTGAGGGCGACCCGCTGCAGCCCAATCGCTGGGGCATCGCCCAGCCACGTCTGCTGGCACACCGCCTGGTGTCGCCACGCTGGCTCGACGTGGTGCTGGTGCCGCTGGTGGGCTTCGATGCCGATGGCAACCGGCTCGGCATGGGCAAGGGTTTCTATGACAGGACGTTCAGCTTCCGCAACAGACCAGCGCGCCGCCGCCCCTTGCTGATCGGTCTGGCACATGAATGTCAGCGGGTGGAGGCTCTGGAGCGACAGGCGTGGGACGTGCAGATGGATGCCATCGTGAGTGACAAGCGTTGCTATTCATGGCGGGTCTGACAGAGCAGACACGAGCTGCCCGCTGCGGTGAGCAGGTCAGTGCTGGCGTCCGTGAGTGGGCACTACCGTGGCTGTCAGAGCAATCCGCTCTGCACCACACCGCTGGCAAGCACCCCGAGGGCGAAGAGGACGACGACCACCATCAGCATGTCTGGTTTATTTTTCATCAATAATTTTCCAGATTTCCAGTCTATTGAGATTATTATCTGAGACACATGTTCAGCTAGTCAGGCTAAGGTCCTGAAGAGTAATACATTAATTTTTCGATAACAATCACGAAAATAACGGAAAACCAAATACTTTCCGCAAGTTGGACGCGGTTCTCGGTTTGCGCGGGGCCAGACAGGGGAGGCAGCGCTTGTGAGAGCGCATAATACTGTTAATATGTACAGTATCATGCCGACTCACCAGACCGATCCCCGCCTTCTCTCCCTGCTGCACACCCCCGGGCTGTGGCGGGGCAGCGCTCATGCCGCCACAAGGTCAGCGTTCGCTGACAGCGGGGTGAGCACCGGCTTTCCCGCGCTCGATGCCTGTCTGCCCTGGCAGGGCTGGCCGCGCGGGGCACTGGTGGAAATCATCACGCCCCTGTGGGGCATCGGAGAACTGCAGCTGGTGCTGCCGCTGCTGCAACAGCTCAGCCAGCAGGGGGGCAACAGTGTCTGGTTCGCTCCGCCCTGTTCGCCGTATGCACCCGCCTTGCTGGCCAGCGGCATCAACCCCGCACATCTCTACGTGGTCTCGGCTCCCGCTGCACAGCTGCTGTGGGGCATCGAGAAGGCGCTGCAGGATGCCGCCTGCGCGCTGGTGCTGGCCTGGCCCGGTCGCGTGAGTCACCGCCAGATCCGCCGTCTGCAGCTGGCCGCCAGTGCCGGCAACACCCTGGGCATCCTGTTTCATCACGGCGCTCTGCGGCAGTCCACGGCAGCCCTGCGGCTGCGGGTGGAGGCCACGCGGCAGGGTTTGCGCGTCGAGGTGCTCAAGGCGCGTGGCAGCTACCGCCAAAGCACGGTGGCACTCGCGAGGGAGGGGCCATGACAGGAAGGCTTCACCAGTTGCCATTGCTCGGCCGCCCCCAGCGCACACTGCGCGTGGCCCGAGCGCATACGCCGCAAAAAACGTCGGGCAAGATGCCGCGGACAGGCCGCCTGCCGCCGTTGTGGTATGCCATCGCCCTGCCGCAGCTGCTGGGCATTCCCGATGCGCAGGTGCGCGAGGAAAAACTGGGTCTGCTGGCCCGGCAACTGGGGCAGCTCAGCGGCACGGTCAGCGTGGAAGCCCCCGATTCCCTGGTGTTCGAGGCGCGCAGCTCGCTGCGCTATTTCGGCGGCATCCACTCGCTGCGCACGCATTGCCGCCAGCTGCTGCAGCCCCTGCTGAGTGAGTGGGGACTTCCTGTCGACTTCCATCAGGCCGCCAGCCCCACGCCCGCCGCCAGCCTGCTGCTGGCCCGCGCGGGCTGCAATCTGCTGGTGCATCGTCGGGAGAATCTGCGCTCCGCCCTCGGGCGGCTGTCGGTGCAAAGCCTGATGCTGCCACAGCAACGCCGCCAGCAGTTGCACAACAGCGGGCTGCGCCTGCTGCGGGATGTCTGGCGCCTGCCCGCGCATGCACTCGGGCAGCGCTTCGGCACGCAGTTCCTGCGCCAGCTCGATCAGTGCCTGGGGCATGTCGCCACACCGGTCAAGGCTTACGAAAGTCCACCGCGTTTCAACAGCAGTCTGGAATTCGACTACGCGGTGGAGGGCGGCGAGCGCCTGCTGCCGGCCATCGAGGAACTGCTGGAGCGGCTGTGCGCCTTCCTGCGGGCGCGGAATCTGAGCACCCTGCATCTGCAGCTGAGCCTGCAGCACGAAGCCCAGGCGCCCACGCTGATCGCGCTCGACATGCGTCACCCCGGCCAGTCCCGCGCGCCGCTGCAGCTGCTGCTGGAAACCCGCCTCAGCACCCTCACACTGCCAGCTCCCGTCTGCGGCATGCAGCTGGAGGCCTGGCGCTTCAAATCGGCGGGGGCGGGCACCCAGGCACTGGCCGGCTTCAGCGCTATCGAAGGCGGGGCCGCGCAGACAGGGCCCGCGCGCATCGCGCCGCTGCTGGGGCTGCTCCAGGCTCGACTGGGCGATGCTGCGGTGCACAGCCTGCAGTGTCAGGCGGAACACTGCCCGGAGCTGGCGGCCAGCCCGGCGCCGGGTGATGCACAAGGCGGCACGCCCCCCATGCCGGCGCTGCAGGCCCGGCGCCCCTGCTGGCTGCTGCCGGCCCCGGTGCAGCTGCAGCAGCACGCCGGACAGCTGCTCTACCGCGGGCCGCTGCAGCTGCTGAGCGGCCCCGAGCGCATCGAGACGCGCTGGTGGAGCGGACAGGAGGTGTGCCGGGATTACTACGTGGCAACGAACCCGCGCGGCATGCGGCTGTGGATATTCCACGAACGCGAAGGCGAGCGCCGCTGGTTCGTGCACGGCATCTTCGACTGACGCGCGCTCAGCAGAAATCCCGCGAGCGCAGCGACATCTGCGCCAGCCAGGCGCTCAAGTCCACCAGATCGGCGGCAATCACGTGCACCACGTCCTCGCTGATCTGCAGGGTTCCCGCCACGCCCAGCAGGCTGGCCTCGCGCACCAGGCGGGGTTCCCGCGCCGTCACCGCCGGCCAGATCACCACGTTCACGAAGCCGGTCTCATCCTCCAGGGTCACGAAGGTCACCCCCGACGCCGTCTGCGGCCGCTGTCGCGAGGTGACGATCCCCGTCACCTTCACCCGCGCCCCATTGCCGCGCTCCAGCAGACTGGCGGCCGGCACCACGTGGTACTGCTGCAGATGCGGGCGAAACAAGGCCAGCGGATGCCGGCGCAGGGTGAGGCCGACGCTGTTGTAGTCGGCGATGACCTCCTGGGATTCGGACGGCGCGGGCAACAGCAGGGCCACCGCTGGCGGCTCGGGCCAGTCGGCATGACCAGAGGTGGCGAACAGCGGCAGGGGCGGCTCATGACCGGCCACATCCCAGAAGGCGCGGTGGCGATGCCCGGCCAGCGTGCGCAACGTATCGGCGGCCGCCAGACTCTCCCGGTCGGCCGCGCCGATGCCCGTGCGCTCGATCAGCGTCTGCACGCAGCGGAAGGGGCCCGCCTGCCGCGCCTCGCACAGCCGGTGCGCCCCCACCTGCGACAAGCCCTTCACCAGGCACAGCCCCAGCCGCAGCGCGGGTGCGTGCTCACGGCCGGGGGTGAACACCAGCGTGCAATCCCAGTCACTGTGGTTGACATCCACCGGCAGCACCTCCACCCCATGACGCTGGGCGTCCTGCACCAGTTGCGACGGTGCGTAGAACCCCATGGGCTGGCTGTTGAGCAGGGCACAGGTGAAGGCCGCCGGGTAGTGGCATTTCAGCCAGGAAGAGACATAGGCCAGCAGCGCGAAGCTGGCGGAATGGGACTCGGGAAAGCCATAGTCGGCGAAGCCCTTGATCTGGCTGTAGATCTGCTCGGCGAAGGCGTCGCTGTAGCCGCGTTCGCGCATGCCCGCCTTGAGCTTTTCCTGAAACGGCTCCAGCCCGCCCTTCTTCTTCCACGCCGCCATGGCACGGCGCAGCTGATCGGCCTCGCCGCCCGTGAAGCCGGCCGCCACGATGGCCACTTTCATGACCTGTTCCTGGAAGATGGGCACGCCCAGGGTGCGCGCCAGCACCTCCCGGATGGCCTCGCTGGGATAGCTCACAGGCTCGCGTCCGCTGCGCCGCGCCAAGTAAGGATGCACCATGTTGCCCTGGATGGGACCGGGCCGGACGATGGCGATCTGGATGACCAGATCGTAGTAATTGCGCGGCTTGAGCCGGGGCAACATGCTCATCTGGGCGCGCGATTCGATCTGGAACACGCCCACCGTGTCGGCCGCGCAGAGCATGTCGTAGACCTGCGGGTCCTCCCCCGGCACATCGGCCAGCGTCAGCGCTGGCAATGCCGAGCGTGAGGGGTAGCGGTTCACCAGAGCGAGGGCCTTGCGAATGGCCGTCAGCATGCCCAGCGCCAGCACGTCCACCTTCAGCAGGCCAAGCGCCTCCAGGTCGTCTTTCTCCCACTGGATGACCGTGCGTCCGGGCATGGCGGCGTTCTCCACCGGCACCAGCTGCGAGAGCGGGCCCTGACTGATGACGAAGCCCCCGACATGCTGGGAGAGATGGCGGGGAAAGCCGAGCAGGGCGCGCACCAGGCCGACCAGCAGCGCCAGCCGCCCGGGCGGCAGGGCCAGCGCCTCCACCTCGGGGCCGGTGACGATCTCCTGGCCATACCAGTCCACGGACTTCGCCAGCACCTCCACCGCGTCGGCCGCGATGCCCAGCGCCCCCGCCACATCGCGGATGGCACTGCGCGCGCGGTAGCAGATCACCGTGGCCGCCAGCGCCGCCCGTTCGCGGCCGTACTTGGTGTAGAGGTACTGGATGACCTCCTCGCGCCGCTCGTGCTCGAAGTCGACATCGATGTCCGGCGGCTCGTCCCGCTCCTTCGACAGGAAGCGCTCGAACAGCAGCTGCATGCGCTCCGGGTCCACCGCCGTGATGCCCAGGCAGTAGCAGATCGCCGAATTGGCTGCCGAACCCCGCCCCTGGCACAGGATGCCCCGGGCGCGGGCGAAGACGACCAGGTCGTGCACGGTGAGGAAGAAATGCTCGTAACCCAGTTCGGCCACCAGCGAGAGTTCCTTTTCCACCAGCGCCAGCACCCGCGCCGACGGTCCCTGCGGCCAGCGTTCGTGCAGGCCGCGCTCGGTCAGCGCGCGCAGCCAACTGGCCGGGGTGTGACCGGCGGGCACCAGCTCGTGGGGGTATTCGTAGCGCAGTTCGCTCAGCGAGAAGCGACAGCGCGCGGCGATGTGCACGCTCTCCTCCAGCAGCGCGGCCGGGTAGAGCTTGGCCAGACGTGCACGCGGGCGCAGATGCTGCTCGTTGTTCGGCGCGGCAGCGAAGCCCAGCGTTT
>CAYQBR010000085.1:0-5448 GCA_964415735.1 uncultured Klebsiella sp.
CGCGACGGCAATCGGCAGACGTCACTCGGCGTCGACTACATCGTCAACCGCGATTTCCGCTGGTTCACCTTCATGACGGCCACCCGCGCCGACAGTCGTGCGCAGCGCACCGATCAGGTGGGCATCGGTCTGGAACTGAACTTCTGAAGACGCGCGGGGCTCAGGCGCTCGCGCTCAGCGCGGTGCCTGGGGCTGCATCGGCCAGCACTCGCTCGGCCGGGAAGTGACAGGTAAAGCGACTGCCGGTATCGGTGGAGCGGCTCTCGTCGACGCGATAGAAGCGTTCGGTGAGCCTCGGCAGATGATGCTCCTCGATCCCCGCGCCGTTGTCCTTCACTTCGATGGACAGTCCGTTGCTCGACTTGCTCAGCCGGATGTGGATTTCCCCGCCTTCCTGTGTGTACTTCGCGGCATTGAACACCAGATTCGAGACGGCGCTGTAGAGTTCGTTCATGCTGCCGCGCAGCCGGTACTCCCCCTCGCACGCCAGCTCGAAGTGGTGCTGCTTGGCAGCGAATGCCAGTTCGGCTTCGTTCTTGACCTCCCGCAGCAGGGAGGGCAGGTGAATCTCGTCCTGCACGCGCGGGAGGGCCTTGGTTTCCAGACGCGTCAGGGTCAGCAGATCGCGCACGATGTTCTCCATGCGCTGGGCCTGCTGGTGCATCTGCTCCAGTGGCTTGATCCAGCGTGGCGCCACCGCATCGCGGTGATCCAGCAGGGTCTCGAGGTAGCCATTGATGACCGTGATGGGCGTGCGCAGTTCGTGGGAGACATTGCCCACGAAATCGGAACGCATTGACTCCAGCCGGTGCATCTGCGACACGTCACGCACCAGCATCAGACGCTCTCCTTCGCCAAACAGGGTGATCTGGAATTCCAGCATCTGCTTCTTGTTGGTGGGTGACGGGATGCGCAGTGGCTCGACGTAATTGTTCTTCTCGAAGTAGTCGATGAAACGCGGTTCGCGCAGCAGATTCGTCACGCTTTGCTGCTGGTCCTGCGGCTGACGAAATCCCAGCAGCACTTCCGCGGCCTTGTTCCACCACGACAGAGCGCCCTTGTCATTGATCATGACCACGGCCATCTCCAGGGCTGCCGAGGACTCCTGGGCCTTGTCCAGAATGTCCTTGAGATAGAGCGCCGCTTCGCGTTCACGCCGTTGCAGACGGTGGATGCCATCGAAGATCTCTCCCCAGACTCCGGAGCTTTCCGGCGGTTCGAGACGACTGTCCTGGGCGATGTCACGCAGCCAGCGCTGGAAGATGTACAGCTGACGGAAGGAGTGTGCCAGGTAGCCCACAAGTGCGAGGGCGAGGGCCTCGGCGGTGACGCCGAAGAGAGCTCCGACGAGGAGGGCTCCCGTCATGACGAGCAGGAGCCGTTTGAGTTCATTCTGCCATTCGCGGAGCAAGGCGGTTTTCCCGAGGGTCTTGGAATCTGCGGGCACTATAGCGAATGCGCCGCGCCAAGGGAACGTCAGGCCGGTTTCACGGAGAAGCGATAACCGGCGCCGCGCACCGTCTGCACCAGGCGCGAGTAGTCGATGCTGGTACCAGGCACCGAGCTCAGTGCCTTGCGCAGCCGGCGGATGTGAACGTCGATGGTGCGCTCTTCCAGATACACATTGCCGCCCCAGACCTGGTCCTGGATGTGATCGCGGGTGAACACCTTCTCCTGGTGCGACATGAAGAAGCGCAGCAACTTGAATTCGGTAGGGCCGATCTCCACCGGCTGGTCCTCGATGGTGACACGGTGACTGGACGGGTCCAGCTGCAGATCGAAGACGCGAATCGCCTTGTCGACCTGAGCACCGGTGGTGCGACGCAGCACGGCCTTGATGCGTGCCACCAGCTCGCGTGGCGAGAAGGGCTTGGTCACGTAGTCATCCACGCCCACGTCGAGCCCCTGCACCTTGTTGTCCTCGCTGGTCTTGGCCGTCAGCATGATGATGGGCAGGGAGGCGGTCAGCTCGTCGCGCTTCAAGCGGCGAGCAAGCTCGATGCCGCTGCCGCCTGGCAGCATCCAGTCCAGCAGCACAAGATCGGGGCGACGGTCCACGATGCTCACATGGGCCTCGTGGGCAGTCTCGGCGGAAACACTGTTGAACCCCGCCAGATCGAGGGTGATGCCGATCATGTCGCGGATGGCGGGTTCGTCGTCGACTATCAGGATGGTCGGATCGCTCATGGTCTCATGCTACCGTTTCGTCAATTGGCTTGTCACTTTGCGTGACTGTATTGAAGCAATTTTGTGTGACAGCCGTGTGACATGCCATCGCTGCAGGCCGCACGGCGTCTGGGGTTTGCTAGAAACTGTACTCCAGTTTCAGGCTGGCGGAACGCCCCTCGCTGTAGCCGGTGGCGACCAGCCCGCCCTGGGTGATCTCCTTGCGCTTGTTCAGCAGATTCTGCGCCTTGAAGTTCAGTTTCCAACGGTTGCGGAATTCCTTGCTCAGGACGATGTCCACCTCGCCATGGGGCGCTTCGATCAGATCGGGCGCACCGAGGATGCCCACTTCATAGATGCGCTCGCCGAAGTAGTGGTACAGCAGGGTGGCGGTCATGCCATCGAAGTTGTCATAGCCCAGCTGGCCGTTGAAGAGCCAGTCCGACTGTCCCTGCAACGGGCGCGAACTGTTGGTGAGGATGTTCTGCTCGCTCACGCCGATGGTCACATCCGAGGTGATGTAGGAGACATTGCCGGAGACGTAGAAGTCCTCCCAGCGCTCGCCCAGGAAGTCGAACTGCTTGCGTGCCTCGAACTCGATGCCCCGGTTCTCGGCGGACTCCGCGTTGACATAGCTGCGTGCGCTGTTGGCGCCGGGTTGCACCACCGATTCGATGGGCGAGTCGAAATCCTTCATGAACAGGCCCAGGGAGAGGCTGTCGAGGTCGGCGAAATACCACTCCCAGCGCAGGTCGTAGTTCTTGATGCTGGCCACACGCAGGTTCGGGTTGCCGACCACTTCATAGCCTGTGAGGGGATTCGTGAACGTGGCGGGCGAGAGTTCGCGGAAGTCAGGACGCGAGGTGGTCTCGCTGTAGCCGAGGCGGAACTGGTGATTGCCCGCGATGTAAGTGGCTGTGATGCCCGGCAACAGGTCACGTGAGGCCAGGGTGGCTTCGATGGAGTCGTCGGGACGGAACAGGTCGAAGGTACGCACGTTCTGCAGGTAGTCTTCCTGGCGCAGGCCTGCCAGCAGCTGAAAGCGGTCATTGAAATTGAGATCTGCCTGCAGATACCAGGATTCCAGAGCACGCGTGGCCGCATAGGTGTCGGTCGGACGCGTGGTCTCGCTCAGTTCGAACTCGGTCGGGCCGATGTTCTGCGTGCTCAGGATCTGCTCCAGCGGCTGCGTCAGGAAGCCTTCCCGGCTGACCACATCGCCCTGCTCGATGAACGCGAAGCGGCGGATCTCGTAATCGCGCTCGCTGTCCTGCTTGTTGTAGCCGGCGGACATCACGATGGTGGAACTCAGCGGTCCATAAAACACCATGGTGGTATCGATGCCATAGTCGGTATTGTCGTCATGCAGTTCGCTGAAGCGGCGCACATTGCCGTCGGAACGCAGATTGAAGACGTACTCGTCGTCCACTCTGTCGTAGCGATACTCGCGCGTGTCCGGTGCCATGCGGTCAGCACTGGACTGGTTGACGCGCCAGGTCACATTCATTTCGTTGGCATCGGGGAAGTAGTGATCGCCCTGCAGCTGATTGGAGTAAAGCTCGCGCTGGATGTACTCGATCTGCGTGAAGCGGCTGTCGATGCGTTCGTCACCGAAGAAGCCGATTTCCTCGCCGGCGATGTCGTCCGACTGGCGCAGCATGATGTTGGTGGCACTGATGGTGTGGTTGTCGGTCAACTCCAGGCCGGTGGAGAGGATGCCACTGATGTCGATGTTGTTCTCGGTGCCGTAGTAGGTGAAGGCGTTCTCGCGCACCAGTTCATCGACTCCACCCACCTTGTAGGAGTTGCGCTCGATCTCGTGTGTGTCCCAGCCGTTCTTGTAGTCCAGTGCGGCCAGGTAATTGAAGCGGGCACTGCCGACATCGTGAAAATTGCCGAGGCTCGCCGTCAGGCCGACATCGGCCGGCAGCGTCTTGTCGCTCAGGGCGTAGTCCTGGTTCAGGCTCTGTCCGATGGCCTGCAGTTCCTGCGGTGTCGAGCCGCCCGTGCTCAGGAACGGGCTGCGACGCTGCAGGCGCTGCCCGTCCGCCGTGGCATTCTTCAGCAATTGCGGCATCTCGCGCGCACCGTCGTCATAGCCCAGCCAGTCGCGGCTGCCGCCGGCGGCCTGCACGCCCTTGGCGAACGCGGTGTCCTCCGTCATGCCCACGGAGCTGGCAAGATTGAAGAAGAACTCATCGCTGCTGCGCTTGGTGCGCATCTGCAGCACGCCGCCACCGAATTCACTGGGGAACTGTGCTGAGTAGGTCTTCTGCACCACCACGCTGTCCATGATGGCATTCGGGAACAGGTCCAGTGGCACCACGCGATTCAGCGGTTCCGGACTGGGAATGCTCGATCCATTCAGCAGTGCGGAGGAGTAGCGCTCGCCCAGGCCACGCACGTAGACGAACTTGCCGCCCACCAGGCTAAGACCTGCCACGCGCTTCAGACCCTCGGCGATATTGGTGTCACCGGAGCGTGAGAATTCCTCGTTGCTCAGGACATTGGAGAGCGCAGAGGTGTTGCGCTTCTCGTCGGGCACGAAGCGGCCAACCACCGAGATCTCCTCGATCTGGGGAGCTTCGGTCTGGGTGGCGGAGGTGTCCTGGGCCAGGACAGTCGGTGAGCTCAGAGCCAAGGCAATGGCCGCAGGGAGAGCGCGCTTGATCATCATAGGAAGTTCCGTAAGCAGAGTGGTTGTCTCGATTGCGGGGCCAGTGTAGTGCTGTAAAGTGACAGAAATATTTCACGGGGATGAATGACAGAAATAAGTCAGAAAAAACTGGAACAAGAGTTCCTTGTGCAAAGAAAAAGGGGCGCCATGAGCGCCCCTTTCTCCACCGCACACTGCGTTGGAATCAGTCGCGGAAGATCCACTTGGCTGTCCAGTCGCTCGCCTGATCCTTGACTGCGCCGATGTGGCTGACGCTGTCGAAGAAGCTGTCGGTGAGCGTGGTCGGCACCACGGCGTTGATTTGCGGGCCGTTGACGAAGCCAGTCAGATCCGCCGCGCCAGTGCTGTTGCGGGCCTGGCCATTGAACCAGTCCGCCAGTGTCCAGGGCTCGGTGCTGGAGGTCGCGAACGTGGTGGTGCAGTCCAGGCGCGAGGACGTCATGGTCAGATTGCCGCTCAGTGCCGTGGCCGAGGTGCCGGCGCTGGTGAACGTGGCGGTATCGTTCACGTCCACACAGTAGTTCGCGAAATTGGTGATCACGACGTTGTGGATGTTGGCGCCCGTGCCGCGACGCAGCTCGATGCCACGACCGCCGGTGCCGCGA
>CAYQBR010000086.1:0-5408 GCA_964415735.1 uncultured Klebsiella sp.
GGCCGTAGGCCTGGTCTTCCATCATCAGACTCAGGGCGTCCATCACATTGTCGAAGTTGAGCAGAGGTTCCCCCATGCCCATCATCACGATGTTGCTGACCGGACGCGGATTGCGCGGCGCACGACCGTCCTCATCCACCTGCGTGTCGGGCTGCACCCCGAAGCCTGCGAGCTTGACGTTGGCCCACCACAGTTGACCGATGATCTCGGCCGTGGTCAGGTTGCTGTTGAAGCCCTGCTTGCCGGTGGCGCAGAAGCTGCAGTCGAGACTGCAACCTGCCTGCGACGACACGCAAAGCGTGCCGCGACCCGCCTCGGGAATGAACACCATCTCCACGCTGCTGCCGCTTTCCACCTGCACGATCCACTTGCAGCTGCCATCGGCCGAGCGCAGTTCCTGAGTGATGACGGGCGGACGAATCTCCGCCACGGCCTTCATCCTTTCCCGCAGCGGCTTGCTGATGTCGGTCATCTGATCGATGTCGAGCACGCCGCGCTGGTGAATCCACTTGAGGGTTTGACTCGCGCGAAAGGGTTTTTCTCCCAGATCATGGAAAAAAGCCTGCATCTTCGGCAGGCTCAGTCCCATCAGGTTGATCTTGGCATCGCGTGTCGTCATTGCAGGCTCTGAAGGACGCTGGGCGCGCGCGATCAGGCGCGAGCGCAGATGTCGGTGGCGCTGAAGAAGTAGGCAATCTCGCGTGCCGCAGACGCTGCAGAGTCGGAACCATGCACGGCGTTGGCGTCGATGGACTTGGCGAAGTCCGCGCGAATGGTGCCCGGAGCGGCCTGCGCCGGGTTGGTGGCGCCCATAAGTTCACGGTGCAGTGCCACGGCGTTCTCGCCTTCCAGCACCTGCACGATCACCGGACCGGACGTCATGAAGGCGATCAGATCCGGGAAGAAGCCACGCTCCCTGTGCTCGGCATAGAAGCCGCCAGCGGTCTCGTTGGTGAGTTGCAGCATTCGTGCAGCGACGATCCGCAGACCCGCCTTCTCGAAGCGTGAATAGATCTCGCCGATCACATTCTTGGCAACTGCGTCGGGCTTGATGATCGACAAGGTACGTTCAATAGCCATTCCGTTTAACTCCATAAGCGGTTACAAGTTCAGAAAGGCGCGCATTATACGGGTATACCCGCCTGATTCACTAGGCTTTTCCCGCGACGCGCAGACGCGGCACAGCGTCACGCAACGCGGCAATGGCCGTGTCGATGTCATCGGCCGTGGTGAAGCGCCCGAAGGACACACGCAGGGCACTCTGGGCCAGCGCATCGGGCAGTCCGATGCCACGCAGCACGTAGGAAGGCTCCATGGTCGCCGACATGCAGGCGGAACCCGAGGATACGGCCAGTGTGCGCAGGGACAGCAGCAAGGTCTCGCCATCCACGTCGTCGAACGCCAGATTCACGATGCCTGGCACGGTGTGCTCGGGGTGACCATTGAGATGGACACCCGGAAGCTCGGCCAGGCCTCGAAGCAGACGCTGGCGCAACTGGTGCAGCCGTGCGCTTTCCTCACTCAGCGCCAACGCCGCGAGGCGGAACGCTTCTCCCATGCCGACGGCCTGATGGGTTGGCAGCGTGCCTGAGCGCATGCCGCGCTCGTGCCCTCCGCCGTGCATCTGGCACTCGAGACGGATGTCGGGCGAGCGGCGCACGAACAGGGCGCCGATCCCCTTCGGGCCATACACCTTGTGGGCAGAGAAGGACATCAGGTCCACCGGCAGCTCCGCCAGATCAATGGGCAGCTTGCCGGCACTCTGGGCCGCATCGACATGCAGCAGCGCTCCGGCGGCATGCACCACCGCGCCAATCGCGGCAATGTCATTGACCACGCCCAGCTCATTGTTCACCTGCATCAGCGACACCAGCGTGGTGTCGGGACGCAGCGCGGCAAGCACCTGCTCGGCGCTGACTCGACCGTGGGCATCGGGTCGCAACCGGGTGATCTCGAAGCCCTCACGCTCCAGTTGCTGCATGCTGTCCAGCACGGCCTTGTGCTCAATGCAGGAGGTCACGAGGTGACGACCTCGCTCGCGCCGTGCATGGGCGATGCCCTTGAGCGCCAGGTTGTTGGATTCGGTGGCACCAGAGGTCCAGACGATCTCGCGCGGATCGCAGCGCACCAGGTCGGCCACGTGGCGCCGCGCCAGTTCCACTGCCTCTTCCGCCTTCCAGCCGATCAGATGCGAACGCGAGGCCGGATTGCCGAAATTGCCGTCCAGCGTCAGGCATTCGCCCATGGCCTGCGCCACGCGCGGGTCCACCGGTGTGGTGGCGGCATAGTCAAGGTAGACAGGCATCTGCATGGGGAGGTCCTACTGAAGAAACGTGGCCGCGATGCGGGCGCCATCCAGTTCGGACGGCGTCAGCATCTCGTGGCGCTGATCCTGCTGCTGTGCAATGCGCTTGATCTCGCTGCGGGCGATGAGGTCAGACAGACTGATGCTGCCCAGAAAATCATGGATCTGCTCGCTCAGGTCCTGCCAAAGGTGATGGGTAAGACACGTCTCCCCCTGCTGACAATTGCCCTTGCCCTGACATTTGGTGGCATCGACGGATTCGTTCACGGCGTCGATGATCTGGGCAATGCGAATGCTCTGCGGCTTGCGACCCAGCCGGTAACCGCCGCCCGGACCGCGGATGCTGCACACCAGCTCGCTGCGTCGCAGTTTGGCAAACAACTGTTCCAGATATGACAACGAAATGCCCTGTCGTCGCGAAATGTCCGCCAGATTCACGGGGCCTTGATCGGCATGGATCGCCAGATCGAGCAAGGCGGTGACCGCATAGCGGCCTTTGGTCGTCAAGCGCATGAGACTGTCTCGGTGCCAGGGAGCTGAAGGGGTGACGCAGTCCTGCCGCGGTGGCGCAGGCGCCGTGAGTATCTGATACCCCACTGTTTCAGTCAACTTTTACGCCGGCAGGCGATTTACTCCCGCCGGACACAGGGTTACCCTTGCCGCCTCGCCAATCCAGGCCCCCGGAACACTCGACATGCTCGCCGACCTGCACGCCCACACCTGGTTCTCCGACGGCACGCTGCCACCGAAGGCGCTGCTGGAACGGGCGGCGGCACGCGGACTGACGCATCTGGCCATCACCGACCACGACACGACCGCCGCCTTCGAGAGTCTCGACCCGGCCTGGATTGCGCCGGGACTGCAACTGCTGCCGGGTGTCGAGATCTCCACGCTGTGGGAGCGCCAGGAAGTCCACATTGTGGGGCTGGGCATCCACTGCGCGGAACCGAGACTGCAGACCCTGTTGCAGGCGCAGCAGCAACTGCGCCGGGAGCGTGCCGCCGCCATGGACATGAGCCTGCAGAAAGCGGGCATCTGCGGCTTGATGGATTACCTGGCCACCCTGCCCTGCACCGCGGTGGGACGCAATCACGTGGCGCAGTTTCTTCTGGATCGGGGCATTGCCCGCAGCAAGGAGCACGCTTTCAAGAATTTCCTCGGAGACAAGGGCAAGTACGCCGCATCGGCGCGCTGGTGCAGCATCGAGGACGCGGTGAATGCCATTCGGGCGGCGGGCGGCATCGCCATCCTGGCGCACCCCAATCGCTATCGCATCAGCAATCCTGCCCTGCGGCGTCTGGTCAGCGAATTCGCCGCAGCGGGCGGAGAGGGCCTGGAGGTAAGCTATTCGAACCTCGACGCCGACCGACTGGATCATCTGGCGTCACTTTGTCTGGGCAATGGGCTGTGGGCGTCGACCGGCTCTGATTTTCACTCGCCGGGCAATCACTGGATGGATCTTGGGAAGTTCCGCCTGCTGCCGGCACGCTGTGCCGACAGGGCCATCTGGCTGCATCCCGGCTGGCCGGGATGCGCGGGGGACGTGAAGCGGGCGGGTCTCAGCGACGCTTGAGGGACGCCACCAGACCCTTGAAAAGGTCCATCAGGGTTTCGTGCTTGAAGTCGGTGAATTCGCCGGCATCCATGAACATGCCGTGTTCCTCGCAGGCTTCATACTCAAGGTGCGGCTGACGCTTGTCAGTCAGCTTGGTCATGAGCTTGCTGCAACGGGGGCAGCTGATGTCACGCACACGGTTGTAGGTCTTGCCGATGCTGGGATCGCCACTGTCGAGGAAATCCGACATCCAGGACTTCTTCAATTGCTCGGCTTCGCCGTTGTCGAACCACAGGCCCTTGCAGCTGCTGCACTGATCAATGACGATTGTGCCGTGCAGGACTTCCACCTTGATTTCGTTCATGTGCGCATTGCATTTCGGGCAGTCCATCTTTTTCTCCTTCCACCGCTTCACTCAATATTGTTGTCGGGACCAAAGTCGCGGCAGTTTATGCCATATCCGCGCGCGAACCAATAGCCACGTGATTCAGCCAGGATTCACCTGCGCGGCGCCACACTTCTCCCGTCCGCATCCATGACAGCGCAAAAAGGGAGACCGCACCATGACCTGCATCAGAAAACTGCTGTTCAGCCTGCTCCTTGGCCTCTCAGCCTCAGTGCAGGCCGGGATCGGCAGCGGTTCCGACAATTTCAGCACCGGCTGCGCCACCGTTGAATTCATGGCCAAGATGGTGTCCGTCAATCTGCTGCTGCCGGCCCCTCGTGACAGCATGAGCGAGCTGGAGTCGATGCAGACCATGCTGCTCGAACTCAATCGTGTGGTGTGCCAGTCGGTGATCCTCACGGGCAATACACGGCATGGCACCCGCTATGCCAATGGCCGCCTGGTGTCGAGCGATCTGTATGAAGCGCCCTGGTACTTCCCCAATGGCCAGGTGTTCATGGCAGGCGCCGGCCGCGATACCAGCATTCACTATCCGAACGGCCGCACCATGAGCCATCACTGGACACATGGCGGCGAACCTCTTTTCTGGCCAGGAGGCGGCATGGCGACTGCACGCTTGCGCACAAAGGATGCGACCTGGTTCTATCCTGATGGTCAGATCATCACTTATGAAGCCGGAAGACAGGGCGGGCGCTGGTTCTACCCTTTCCCGCGCCTGGACAGGCGCATGGGGCAGGAAGTGATCTCGAGCAACTGGGGAGCGGACGAGGAAAGCTTCGCCTATCTGAATTTCGATGCGGCAGGGCGCCCCTTCATGACGCGGGAGCGCATACGTCGCAAGCTCACCCTGAGTGATGACGATCTGCTGGATGTGGCCGCCGTGGTGCTGCTGATCACCCGGCTGTATCAGGCCCAGGACGAGGCCCGACAGTTCGTGCCCGCCGATGCGAACATCACCGGCGCGCCTTGGTAGGCCGCGCTCAGAAACTGTAGACCTGCGCCGTTCCCTGCAGCTGCTGCGCCGTGATCTCCCCCTGCAGGCAGCGCAGCGCATCGGCCTGGCGCAGCACGAGGATGCGATCCTCGCGGCGCTGGGCCGACTCGTCGCCAAGCCCCTTCAAGACAAGCGTCACATGCTCCTG
>CAYQBR010000087.1:0-5406 GCA_964415735.1 uncultured Klebsiella sp.
TCATTGTTGGTCTTGTGCTTCCCGAGGGTGGCGTGATTATACAGTAATCACCTTGTCCGGCAATTCCGAAGATTTTCAGCGTCTTGTGCCACGAACTTCGAGCCTCAACTCAATGTGATATCCCGGTTCACTGCGGCTGCCCAGCCAAGGGATGCTCACACTGGCAGGATGCCACGCCCACCGGCAATTTCTTTCCTCTCTCTCTACAGGATCACGCCCATGCTTTTCATATCATTTGTTCTATTTCTGTTCATTGTCATCAGTCTGATCTGGGCGCGCCTGCGCTTCTTCCGCATGAATGGCGGCACGCCGCGGCTTGGAGCCCTGCTCTACGATGCGACTGTCGCGACGCAGATCATTGCCACGCTGACCTACATGGCCACGGCAAGCGGCAATTTCTTGCCGCTGCTGCCGGCAACGATTTGCCTCTACGCCCTCTCGCTCGGTCTTTTCTGGTGGGCGATCCTCACGGCGAAAGGACTGGATTTCGCGTTCAGTGACAGTGTAGGAAATATTGTAACAACAGGTCCATTCAGATTTGTGCGACATCCTTTTTACACGTCTTACATGCTTGTGTGGATTGGCAATTCGTTGTTGTTTGATTCGCTGATTTTGTGGATTACACTCGCCTACCTGATGGCCTTCTATTTCCTGTCAGCACGCAAGGAAGAGAAGATCATCCTGCAAGGCAAGCAAAGGGAAATCTACAAAAAATACAGTCAGCATGTAGGAATGTTCCTACCCAGGATGAAAAAAAATGGAAGCGATCAAGTTCAAGACTCTGAGCAAGGAAAGTGAGATTGACATGTATCTGAGCAAGTTCGAAGGGTTTGTGGGCGTGCGACTGCCCCACGACTATTCCTTGCGCAGTACGATCGTGGGGGCCTTCAAGGGCGACGACATGATCGGGGGATACATGCTCGTGACCAAGCCGCAGTTTCGCAGTCTGATGTTTGTGCCTGATCAGGTGAAGGAGCAGGGAAAGTTTTTCAAGAATGATCAATATGAAATGATGGAGGTCAACGGCGTCTGGCTCAGCGCTGCCGTCAAGTCGGCTTCTGATCAGTACCGCTTCTGGATGAAGATGATTGTCGACATCTTCATGGCGCGCAAGAAGTACATCCTCCTGATGGCCGACCTGCGCAATGCCAATGTGCGCAACATCCACGGCATGACCAATCCGGAGCTGCTCTACGAAGGGCCGCCCATGCTGATGGCGGGCGCCAGAAGTCACTCCAGCATTCGCGTCAGCTACACCACCCGCTGGCAGATGATTCTCAACATGCCACGCTACTTCATGGAGTATCGCAATCGCGAGCGCCGCTCCAGCCGTCGCTTGAAAGAGCGCGAATACAGCCGCAGCCTGCGTCAGGCCCAGCCCTGATCGCGACCATGCCGTGATGTCTGCGGCAACCGGGGGTGGCGTTCCAGCTGCCCCTTTCCCCCTCCCGATTGCACCTGGGTTCCAGCACGGGCCATAATCCTGTCCAGCGTGGCGCGCAGACGTTGTGTGTGCATGCCACGCGATCAGCCATTCAAGCAGCATGGGGAAACAGGATGAGTCAGGAGAGAATCAAGGCATTGCTGCAGCAGTTGCAGCAGGAACTCGCGAACACCACCACGGTGGATGCGGACACGCTGGCCCAGGTCAAGCAACTGGACAGTGACATCGACCAGTGGATCGAGGATGCCGAAGACGTCAACAGTCCCCTCATGGAGGATGCCATCGCGCTGGAGGCGCGCTTCGCGGCCAATCACCCCGTGGCAGAGCGCTTGATCCGCGAAGTCATCGACACGCTGGGCCGCATCGGCATCTGATGCGCGAACGCCCGGCTCAGTGGCCGGGCTGCTCCTGCCGGCTGAAGTGCAGGCTTGTGTGCTCGTCCACCTGGATGGCGCGATACCGGGCCTGTTCCGCTTCCTTCCACGCCAGCGCTTCGGCAGCGCTGCACAGTCCCAGTGTGACGGCGTTCGCCGCCGTGGTCTCCAGATCGGCGCTTGGGTCCAGCAGGCCCTTGCGCTGCGCCGCCTTGATGGCGTCGCGCGCCGGCTTGGTCGCGAGCACGCGGCGGAACGCATCCTCGATGATGAACGCCGGGTCCTCGGTGCGATTGCCCAGCCAGGTGTGACGGGTGATGCGGTCGCGCAGGTCGTTGTCTGTCCACATGGTCTGCACCAGCTCGTGATCCAGGCGGTCAGAAGGCCGTTCATAAGCGTCGCCCCAGGGGAACACGACGCGCTTGAGGCCCCAGGCTACCGCCTTGCCGGGAAGATTGGCGAAGAACTCATTGAAGGCGATCTGGCAGTGATACAGCGCCAGTTCCACGTTCCAGCGCACATAGGGCAGGTCTGCCGCCTGGCGGCCATTGCCTTCGTAGTAGCGCAGCACGGTGGAGGCCAGATAGAGCTGGCTCAGGATGTCGCCCAGACGCGCCGAGAGACGCTCCTTGCGCTTGAGTTCCCCACCGAACATCAGCATCGAGATGTCGGCAATCAGCGCCAGCGCCGAGCTCATGCGGGTCAGCTGCTGATAGAAGGCGCCGGTGGCGTCCGGCACGGGGCGGGCGGCGATGCGCCCGGCCGTCAGGCCCAGACTCAGCGTGCGCACGAAATTGCTGATGCCATAGCCGATGTGGCGGAAGATCAGGCTGTCGAAGTCACGCAGCCCGGTGGCAGCGTCCGGATTCTTGGCGGCCAGCATCTCGCGGGTGATGAATGGGTGGCAGCGCACGGCGCCCTGGCCGAAGATCATCAGATTGCGGGTCAGGATGTTGGCGCCTTCCACGGTGATGCCGATGGGCATGCTCATGTAGGCGTGAGCCAGGTAGTTCATGCGGCCCATGATCAGGCCGCGGCCGCCGTGGATGTCCATGGCGTCCTGGATGATCAGCCGTGACTTTTCTGTCATGTGGTACTTGGCGATGGCCGAGACCACGGCCGGCTTGATGTGCTGGTCCACTGCCCCCGCCGTGACGATGCGCGCCGCCTCCAGCTGGTAGGTGTGGCCGGCGATGCGGGCGAGCGCCTCTTCCACCCCCTCGAAGTTGCCGATGGCCAGATTGAATTGTGAGCGGATGCGGGCATAGGCGCCCGTCATGCGGTAGCACAGCTTGCCGGTCGCGGTGCCCAGCGCCGGCAGGGAGATGGCACGCCCCTCCGACAGACACTCCACCAGCATGCGCCAGCCCTGGCCGGCGCGTTCGACCCCGCCGATGATCCAGTCCAGCGGAATGAAGACGTTCTCGCCGCGCGTCGGACCGTTCATGAACGTCATGCCCATGGGGAAGTGCCGATGCCCGATCTGCACGCCGGGGTGGCTCGTGGGAATCAGGGCCACGGTGATGCCCCGGTCCTCGACCTCGCTGAGCAAGTGGTCCGGGTCATGCATCTTGAAGGCCAGGCCGAGCACGGTGGCGACGGGGGCCAGCGTGATGTAGCGCTTGTTCCAGGTCAGCGACAGGCCGAGGCACTCACGCCCCTCGAACATGCCGCGACAGACGATGCCGGTATCGGTCATGGCGCCGGCATCGCTGCCAGCCTCCGGGCCGGTGAGGGCGAAGCAGGGGATGTCCTCTCCGCGGGCCAGTCGCGGCAGGTAATGTTGCCGCTGTTCCTCGGTGCCGTATTTCATCAGCAGCTCGGCCGGCCCCAGGGAGTTGGGCACCATGGCCGTGACGGCGGCACTCGGGCTGCGGGTGGCGATCTTGGTGACGATGGTGGAGTGCGCCAGGGCCGAGAAGCCAAGGCCGCCGTATTCCTCGGGGATGATCATGCCGAAGAACTTCTCGTCCTTCAGGTACTGCCACGCGGCGGCCGGCAGGTCCTTGTCCAGGTGCACGATGTCCCAGTCGTCGATCATCCGGCAGAAGGTCTCCGTCTGGTTCTGCAGAAAGGCTTCCTCGGCGGTGCTCAGCACAGGCATGGGCATGGCAAGCCATTTCTTCCAGTCCGGCGCGCCCTTGAACAGATCGGCCTCCCACCAGGTGTCACCGGCCTCCAGCGCCTCCTGCTCGGTGGCACTCATGGGCGGCAGCACGCGCTTGAAGAACTCGAACACGGGGCGAGTCAGCCGCTCCCGCCGCATGTCGTCCTCCAGGTAGAAATAGACCACCGGCAGCAGCGCCAGCCACAGCAGCCAGGCGAAGCCGCCGAACCAGGTCATGGCCAGCAGCGTCACGGCGACGCCGGTGAGAATGGTGCCCATGCGGGCGCGTCGGTAGGCCAGCACCCAGATCACGAGCAGCAGGACGAGGGCTTGCAACAAAGTGGACATGGGACGAGGCTCCTTGCGCAGTGGTCAGCGCTGGTCGTGGGCGGTGGTCAAGAGAGGGCTGCCGCTCAGGGCGAGCAGGATGTCAGTCAGTTCCGTCCAGGCGTTGGCGGGGCTCATGCCCTTGACGGCGAGATCCACTTGTCTGGCCTGCTGCAGCAAGGCCTCCAGGGCCGGCAACGAGAGGCGTTCAAGGGCCGCGGCGACCGGTGCCTCGTGGGTCTTGCGCACGCCTTCCGCGCTCATCGCTGCAGTGCCGGAGCTGCCAGTGGCCATGCGGCGCCGAATGGCGATCAGTGTGCGCAGCTCGCGGGCGAGCATGGCCAGCAGGGCGAGCACTTCGCTGCCCTCGGCCTGCAATCCGGCCAGCACCTTGAGGCAGCGGCGGGCATCCCCGAGCAGGGCGGCGTCCAGCAGGCTGAAGACGTTGTAGCGGGAACTGTCGGCCACCAAAGCCATGATCTGCCGTCGATCCACATGGACCTTGCGGGCAGGAGTCGCGCCGGTCAGCACGCCGAGTTTCTCGATCTCCTGATCGGCCGCCAGCAGATTGCCCTCCACCCGCTCGCAGAGCAGGCTGATGGCGTCCGGGTCAGCACTCAGGCCCAGGCGCGCCATGCGGGCGGCGATCCAGCGCGGCAGGCCGCGCAAATCCACCGGCCACACCTGCACGAACACGCCGGCAGCCTCCAGGGCCTTGAACCACTTGGTCGAGAGGGTGGCGCTTTCCTGTTTCGGGGTGACCAGGAGCAGCAGCGTGTCGGGATTGGGCGAGGCCAGAAACTGGCCGAGAACGTCGCGAGCGGCCTCGTCCAGCTTGCCGCTCACGCGCAGTTCGATGATCTTGCGGTCCGCAAACAGCGACAGGCTGTTGCCCGCCTGCAGCATGGTCTGCCAGCTGAAGCTGCGGTCCACGAAGAACAATTCCCATTCGGTGAAGCCCTGCGCGCGACCGCGGGCCCGCAGGGAGGCAAGCGCCTCCTGCACCAGCAGGGTCTCGTCGCCGGCTATCCAGTAGAAGCCCTGCAGGGAACGCTGCAGGTGGGAGTCCAGTTGATCGACATTAATGCGCATGGGGCCAGCTCGCCGGGCGCATCAGGCGCCCTGATCCGCCAGGGCTGCGCGCAGACGGCGCA
>CAYQBR010000088.1:0-5365 GCA_964415735.1 uncultured Klebsiella sp.
GGCACCGACTCCCCTGCAAGGCAGTGCGAGCGACTTCGCCGAACGGCTCAGCCTGTGCGACATGCAGCTCGCACAAGATCGAGGGCGCAGCCTGCAGGGCTTTGCGCTCGGCATCTCCTCGCGCCAGCCGCAGCCGGACTTCACCCAGCAGTGGTTGCTCATGCGGTTTGACAGTTTTCTCTATCTGGAGCGACTCATTGTGGCGCCCGCCTGCCGGCGCCGGGGCGTGGGAGGGGAGCTGTTGCAGCAGACCTTGCAGTGGGCGCGGGAGAGGGGGCTGGCGCGTGTGTGCTGTCAGGTGCATGAGCGTCCCTCCAATCGCGTGGCGCAGGCCTTTGTCGAGGCCATGGGGTTCGCCGCGATCGAAAGCGTGATGCTGCCCTCACGCGATATTGTCGGCCTGTATCAACGCTCTAGCGCCACGGCGATGCCCTGACCGCCGCCGATGCACAGGGTCGCCAGACCCTTGTGAGAGTCGCGGCGCAGCATCTCGTGGAGCAGCGTCACCAGGACCCGGGCGCCCGAAGCACCAATCGGATGCCCCAAGGCGATGGCGCCGCCGTTGACGTTCACGCGACGGCTGTCCCAGTCCAGTTCCCGTCCCACCGCCAGCGCCTGCACGGCGAAGGCTTCGTTGGCTTCAATCAGATCCAGCTCCTGCACCTGCCAGCCGGCCTTGGTGAGGCACGCCCGCGTGGCAGGCACCGGGCCGATGCCCATGAAGGCCGGGTCGACCCCTGCCGCCGCGCAGGCCTTGATCCGCGCCAGGACCGGCAGATTCAGCGCCCGGGCGGTCTGCTCGTTGCACAGGACGAGGGCCGCGGCCCCATCGTTGAGCCCCGAGGCGTTGCCGGCGGTGACACTGCCGGCAGGGGTGAAGGCCGGCTTCAGGCGCGCCAGCCCCTCACGCGTGGTGTCGGGGCGCGGACCTTGATCGACGGCGACGCTGAGTGGTTCGCCATGGCGCTGCGCAATGTGCAGCGGGATGATCTGCGAGGCGAACAGTCCTGCCGTCTGCGCTGCCAGTGCCTTGTGCTGCGAGGTCAGGGCGAAGGAGTCCTGCTCCTCGCGGGAAATGGCGAAGCGCGTCGCCAGGTTCTCGGCGGTCATGCCCATGTGGCCGTTGCCGAAGGCGTCCTGCAGGCCATCCTGCAACAGGGAGTCGACAAGCTGCCAGTGCCCCATCTTCATGCCGCGGCGAGAGCCTGGCAGTACATGGGCGGCCTGACTCATGCTCTCCATGCCGCCCGCGACAATCAGCCTGGCGTCGCCGAGCGCGATGGCCTGGGCGGCCAGCTGCACGGCCTTCAGGCCCGAGCCGCAGACTTTGTTGAGCGTGAATGCCGGCGTGGAGTGGGGCAGTCCGGCCCCCAGCGCCACCTGGCGCGCCGTGTTCTGGCCGCAGCCGGCCGTGAGCACGTGGCCCAGGATCAGCTCATCGACCTGCGCAGCGGGGATGTCATGCCGAGCCAGCAGTTGCTGCACCAGCTGCACGCCCATGTCCACGGCGCTCAGCGAAGCAAGTGCGCCGTTGAAACTGCCGATGGCCGTGCGGCCGGCTGCGATGATGCAGACATCGTTCATCAACGATTGGCCCGGTTGTGGATGAGTTGATCCACTACGCCCGGGTCCGCCAGCGTGCTGGTGTCGCCCATGTTCTCGAGTTCGTTGGCGGCGATCTTGCGCAGGATGCGGCGCATGATCTTGCCGGAACGTGTCTTGGGCAGCCCGGGTGCGAACTGGATGATCTCCGGTCGCGCGAAGGCGCCGATCTCCTCGGCCACGAAGGCCAGCAATTCCTTGCGCAGCTCGGGTGATTCGGGAACTCCCTGCATCAGCGTGACATAGGCGTAGATGGCCTGACCCTTGATGTCGTGGGGATAGCCCACCACGGCTGCCTCGGCCACCTTGGGATGCAGCACCAGGGCACTCTCGATCTCGGCGGTGCCCAGACGATGCCCGGAGACGTTGATCACGTCGTCCACGCGGCCCGTAACCCAGTAGTAGCCGTCTTCGTCGCGCCGTGCGCTGTCGCCGGTGAAGTAGTAGCCGGGATAGGCCTTGAAGTAGGTGTCGATGCAGCGCTGATGATCGCCGAACACGGTGCGGATCTGGCTGGGCCAGCTGCCGCACAGCACCAGGTTGCCGGTGGCCGGGCCCTGGAGTTCATGGCCGTCGGCATCGAGCAGGGCCGGGCGCACACCAAAGAAGGGCAGTGTGGCCGAGCCCGGCTTCAGGTCGGTGACGCCTGGCAGCGGTGTGATCATGATGGCGCCGGTCTCGGTCTGCCACCAGGTGTCGACGATCGGGCAGCGTCCTTCGCCTACTACATCGTAGTACCACTGCCAGGCCTCCGGGTTGATGGGCTCGCCCACGGAGCCGAGCAGACGCAGCGACTTGCGCGAGGTCTGCTCCACCGGGCCGTTGCCTGCCGACATCAATGCGCGGATGGCCGTCGGGGCTGTGTAGAAGATGTTGACCTTGTGCTTGTCGATGACCTGCCAGAAACGCGATACATCGGGGTAGGTGGGTACGCCCTCGAAAATGAGTGTCGTGGCGCCGTTGCACAGCGGGCCGTAGACGATGTAGCTGTGCCCGGTGACCCAGCCGACATCCGCCGTGCACCAGTAGATGTCGCCGTCCTTGTAGTCGAACACAAAGCGATGCGTCATCGCGGCGCCCAGCAGATAGCCGGCACTGGTGTGCAGCACGCCCTTGGGCTTGCCCGTGGAGCCGGAGGTGTAGAGGATGAAAAGCGGGTCTTCCGCGTCCATCACTTCCGGCTCGCAGGTCTTGCTCTGCAGGGCCGTGATCTCGTGGCACCAGACATCACGCTGTTCGTGCCAGTCGATTTCCGTGCCGGTGTGACGCACCACGATCACCGTGTGCACATCGGGGCAGTGTTCCAGCGCCTTGTCCACATTGTGCTTGAGATGAATGGTCTTGCCGCCGCGCAGGCCCTGGTCGGCCGTGATGACCACTCGGCAGTCGGAATCGAGGATGCGATCCTTGATGGCTTCCGGCGAGAAACCGCCGAACACCACGGAATGGATGGCCCCGATGCGCGCACAGGCGAGCATGGCAAAGGCCGCCTCGGGGATCATGGGCATGTAGATGCTGACGCGGTCGCCCTTCTTCACGCCGCGCTGGCGCAGGGCATTGGCGAGCAGACACACCTGTTCGTGCAGCTCGCGATAGCTGATGTGCCGGCTGTGCGCTGGATCATCCCCTTCCCATAACAGGGCTGTCTGATCCGCGCGCGCAGGCAGGTGGCGATCGACGCAGTTGACGCAGACGTTCAACCTGGCGCCTTCGAACCAGCGTGCCTCGCCCTTGCTGAAATCGCTGTGGTGCAGTCGCGTCCATGGCGCCATCCACTCGATGAAGGTATTGGCCTGTTCCGTCCAGAAAGTCTCTGGCGAGTGAATGGATTCCTGATACAGGCGCTGATAGCTTTCCTTGTTCAGCAGACTGCGGGCAGCGAGCTCTGCGGAGACCGGGAAGACACGGTTGTCGGTCATTGGCGTGGTCCTTGTGCTGGGCGAGTGCCGCCGGACGCAGTCCTCGCAGACTGCAGACGGCGGGTTGATCGGAGTGACTGGAGTTCAGACATGGCCCGTTTGTAGCAGTTTTTGCCGGGGGAGTAAATTCGCGCAGCGCCGGCTGTGCCGGGTCACACAGACTCAGGCCGGCGGCAGTTCCAACTGCAGATTGTCGATGAGTCGCGTTTTCCCCAGCCAGGCTGCCGCCAGGATGACGAGTCGGCGATCCTCGGCCTGCGCCGGCTCCAGGGTGTCGGCATGACAGACGTTGAAGTAGTCGAGCACGAAGCCGGCAGCCGCGAGTTTCTGCGCGGCGGCAGCCTCCACGCTGGCAATCCCGATGTGCTGCCGCAATGCCGCTGCGGCCTCCTGCAGACTCTGGTAAAGAGCGGCCGCCTGCGCCTTCTGCTCTGCGCTCAGATAGCCATTGCGTGAACTCAGCGCCAGCCCGCTCGGCTCACGCTGCGTGGCAACGCCGACAAGTTCGATCGGCAAGCACAGATCGGCCACCATGTGACGAATCACCTGCAGTTGCTGGTAGTCCTTCAGCCCGAACAGAGCGACATCGGGCAGCACCATGTTGAACAGCTTGTTGACGATGGTGGCAACGCCGTCGAAATGCCCCGGACGGCTGGCGCCGCAATGCCGGCGCGAGATGCCGGGCACGGAGACGATAGTCTGGGCCGCAAGTCCGTTCGGATAGATATCGGCAACGCTGGGCGTGAACAACAGATCGCAGCGCGCCGCTTCCAGTTTCTCGATGTCTGCTGCCAGGGTGCGCGGGTAGGCGTCGAGGTCCTCGGTGGGGCCGAACTGCAGCGGGTTCACGAAGATGCTGCAGACGACGACATCGCCGTGACGGCGTGCTTCCTCCACAAGCCGTATATGGCCCGCGTGCAGATTGCCCATGGTCGGGACGAAGGCGATGCGTCTGCCTGCGCGTTTGTGTTCGGTGATGGCCCCGCGCAGGGCGGGGATGTGAGTGATCTGCTGCATGGTCACGGCCTTTCAGTCGAAGCAGTGCTCGGGCGCGGGGAACTGGCCGCTCTTCACCGCCTGCACGTAGTCCTGCAGTGCCCCGCGAATGCCGGTGTGGGAATCCTTGAGGAAATTCCTCACGAATTTCGGCGTGATCGGCGAGATGCCCAGCAGGTCGTGCAGCACCATGACCTGGCCGTCGGTGTGAGGCCCGGCACCGATCCCGATCACGGGGATCTCAAGGGCTTCGGTGATCGTGCGGGCCAGCGCCTGGGGCACACACTCCAGCAGCAGGATGCTGGCGCCGGAGCTCTCCAGCAGCCGCGCTTCGGCGAGCATGCTCTCGGCCTGTCGCGGATCGCGCCCCTGCACATGGTAGCCGCCGATGCGATTGATGGATTGTGGCGTCAGGCCCATGTGCGCACACACGGGGATGCCTCGCTCCGCCAGCAGGTGGGTGGAGTGGGCAATCCAGGCACCGCCCTCGAGCTTGATCATCTGAGCCCCCGCGCGCATGAGGCGGGCGGCGTTCTCCAGTGTCTGCGTCTCTGACGCGTAGCTCATGAAGGGCATGTCGCCGATCAGGAAGGCACCGCGATTGCCGCGCTTGACGCAGCTGATGTGGTAGACCATGTCGTCCATGCTCACCGGCAGGGTGCTGTCGTGGCCCTGCAGCACCATGCCGAGCGAGTCGCCGATCAGCGTGACTTCCACGCCCGCCTCGCTGAGCAACTGACCGAAGCAGGCGTCATAAGCGGTCAGGCAGGTGAATTTCTCGCCCCGCTTCTTCATTTTCTGCAGGGTGCTGAGGGTGACGGCAGGCCGACTGCTGTGCTCGCCGGCGG
>CAYQBR010000089.1:0-5335 GCA_964415735.1 uncultured Klebsiella sp.
ATCACGGTGGATGGCGATACCTCCACCAATGACTGCTGTGTCCTGACCGCCACCGGCAAGAGTGGTGTGCGCATCGAGCGCAGCAACCAGGCCGTCTACGAGGCCTTCGAGGATGCCTTGCAGGAATTGGTGCGCGAGTTGGCCAAGGACATCATCCGCGATGCCGAGGGGGCGAAGAAGTTCGTCACCGTCGACGTGCAGGGCGGGGGCGATGTGCAGGAGTGCCTGAAAGTGGCCTATGCCATCGCCGAGTCGCCGCTGGTGAAGACGGCACTGTCCGCGTCCGACCCGAACTGGGGGCGTATCCTGGCCGCCATCGGTCGTGCCGGTGTGCAGGGGCTGGATGTCGGCCGGATCACCATTCATCTGGGCAGCGTCTGCATCGTGCAGAACGGCACGCTGGCCACCAGCTACACCGAGGCCCAGGGTCAGGCCGAGATGAACAAGCAGGCAATCGACATCACGGTCAACCTGGACCGCGGCGACGCCCGCGAGATCGTCTGGACCTCGGACCTGTCGGAAGACTACGTCCGCATCAATGCCAGCTATCGCAGCTGAGTGCGGAGCGAGCCGGTGCCAGCGCGTCTGCATGTCGCCGTCGGCGTGATCGAGGATGCTGCCGGGCGCGTCCTGGTGGCCCTGCGGCCTGCCCGGGCGCACCAGGGCGGACTGTGGGAGTTTCCCGGTGGCAAGTGCGAACCGGGCGAGTCCGTGCAGAGTGCGCTGGCGCGAGAGCTGCAGGAGGAACTGGGCATCGTGCCGCTGCAGAGCATGCCTCTGTGTCGTATCCGGCATGACTACGCCGACCGTCAGGTGCTGCTGGATGTCTGGCGTGTCACCGGCTACAGTGGCACGCCGTCGGGGCTGGAAGGTCAGCCCCTGCGCTGGGTGGCGCCTGACGAGCTGGAGCCTGCCGAATTTCCTCAGGCCAATCGCGCCATCATCCGCCGCCTGCAGCTGCCCCCGCTGTTGCCCATCACCGGTCCGGCGACATCACCCGAGGAATTTCTTGAGCGCTTCACGCAACTGCTGGCGCACGGTCACCGTCTGGTGCAGTTGCGGGCACCCGAGCTGCCGGCGGCGCAATTCCATGCGCTGGCGCGCCGCTGTCTGACAGTGGCCCGCGAGCAGGGCGCTCGCCTGCTGCTCAATGCCGATGTCGACCTGCTGCATACCGTGCCGGCCAGCGGCATTCATCTCAACAGCCGACGGCTGCAGGCCCTGCAGGGGCGCACGCTGGAGGAGTCTCAGTTGCTCGGCGCGTCCTGCCACTCGCTGGAAGAGCTGCAGCGAGCGGAGGCGCTGGGGGCGGATTACGCGCTGCTGTCTCCCGTGCTGCCCACGCGGTCGCATCCCGGCCAGCCTGCCCTGGGCTGGAAGGCCTTCGAGGCCTGTGTCCGTGCGGTGGGCATTCCCGTCTATGCGCTGGGGGGGCTGACGGCGGCCGATCTCGATACGGCGCGACGCCACGGGGCTCTGGGCGTCGCCGCCATATCCGCCTTCTGGGGCGAGGACGCCTGAGCCGCAGAATGTCGAGGCAGTGCTACGCTTGAAGTGCCAGGCGTTGCAGAGTGTGAGCCGATTCACCCATTGCTCATGTAATCGCTTGAATTTATTGGACTTGAGAGCATAATCCCGCTCACCACGCATCCATCGGCAAGGACAACTCATGGCAAGCAGCTTGATCAAGGCGTTTCAGTATCTGGCAGTGGGGGCCCTTGCGCTGGGCGGTCTCGCCCACGCGGAGCAGGCCCTGCTGGTGCAGGAAGCCGTGCTTGTGGAAGCCAATCCCAATCCCGATGAGCCGGCGCTGCGTGCCACTTACATGACCAGCGATGGCTGGGCGGTCACCAGCCCGTCCTTCATCGACGCGGCCGTCATGGTGTTCGACTTCGGCACGCAACGCAGTGTGAGCCGCGCCGTGCTGAGTCTGCCGCTGGAGAACCTCTACCCGCGCGGCGGCAAGGCACCTCTGCGCGTGTACGCTTTCGCTGACGACGGTCGCATCGATCTGTTCGACTACAAGGCCGGCAGCTCGATTGCCGTGACGGAGCTGGACGCCGTGGCTGCCGCACGCGGCAACAGCACGGCCACGCTCACCGTCGATCTGACCGGTGCCGTCAATGCCATCCTGCCTTCCAGCCGCTATGTGGGCATCCGGGTGCAGAGCACCGCAGTGCCCGCAGATGTCACGCCTGCCTTCCCGGTGTGGACAGGCGTGAAGTTCCGGCCTCTCTACAGTCTGGAATATGCCACCGGCACGCCGCCCGCACTGCCGGCAGACCGCCCGCGCTTCGATGGCTACACGCTTTCCGTGCCGGGGCTGAGTGCCCCGGGCGTGGGCTCCTACAATGTGGCGCTGGCCTTGCTCGACGGCGACGCCGGCGAGTTCGCGCTCAGTGCCGCCACGGACATCACGCCGCCGGGCAGTGTCAGTGGCGCAGGTCGACAGGGCCTGCAGCTGCTGGATTGCAATGCCTTCACCGTGCCGCCGGGCTCGCAGTCCCTGGTGCCCGGGGCGCCGGCCTTCAATCCGGGCACCGGCCTGCTCGACATTCCCTCGCTGCTGTATTCGGGCAAGGAGTACGCGCTGCAGATGCAGGTGGTCGCGGGCAGCAACCCCCTGCGCTTTCGCCTGCAGTCGCTCACCGAGGTCGTGCCCGGCACGCCGGCGCCGGCACTGAGCATCGCCCAGTTCGGCGGCAGTCTGACGATCCAGCCTACCCAGGACTTCCTGCCCCTGTGTCACGGCTGGGTGCTGATCGGGGACACCAGCCGCAATGCCCTGGTGGAACGCAACGTGATCACGGGCGAGACCGGAGCCACCTACAAGCTCAACACCATTCCCGACGAGATGCTGCTCGATGCCGATACAGGCCTGGTGTACTTCTCCACCCTGCCCGAAAGCGAGCGTCTCTACATCCTCGACCTGGCTTCCGGGGCCTTCACCTTCCACCGACTGCGCGAGGGCGGGCGTGATTTCATTCCCGTCGACATTGCCCTGGGAGAGAACGACAACCTGTTCGTGCTGCTCTATGACCCGCTGCACGAGCTGGAGGATAACGGACCGTCAGAGGAGGGCTTCTGGATGGGCGTGTTCAATCCGGAAGGGGACCCGGTCACGGCGGCCATTCCGCTGCTGGAGCCGCGCCGCATCGAATACGATCCGGCGCGCCGGCACATGTTCCTGGCCACCGAGTCGAACCTCGCCACGTTCGAGTTCAGCCCCCTCAACCACAGTCTGACCTTCGTCGAGGGCACCGACATCGCGGTGGGCAGTGGCTGCACCGACTTCAGCATCTCGCCCGATGGCAACCGCCTGGCGTACTCCTGTCCGCAGGGCAATGAGCGCACGCCGCACACCGCCATCGTCGACATGGACCCGCTGGAGTACTACAACACCGACGGCAAGTGGATTCTCGAAAACGCGCCGGTGAGCGCCGTGTTCGACCCGTCCGGCGAAGTGCTGATCGCCACTGACGGCGTGAAGCTGTATTTCTTCGACGTGCGCACCCATCTGCTGCACAGCAGCTATGCGCTGGGGCTGGCGGAAGGGGAGACGGTCAACAAGATCCGGCTGTCGCGCGATGGCGCTCTGGTGATGGTGTTGCTGCAGAACGAACTGGGCGACAAGTCAGGCCGCATTCACTGGGTACCGCTGCCCGCGTTCAATCCCTGACAATCCCTGAGCGGCACCTCAACGCGGCTCGGTGTCCTCGTCCTCTTCCTGCGGCAGGCTTTCTCCCGGAATGCTGTGCCGCTCGCTGGCCCAGTCGCCGAAGTCGATCAGCTTGCAGCGTTGCGAGCAGAACGGCCGCCAGGGGCTCGCTTGCGTCCACGGCACCCGCTTCATGCAGGTGGGGCAATTCACTTCCATGACACGTGCGGTCAAGGGCGTTCCTCCTTTCCAATGGGCGGCGGCTGCCGGTAACCCGCATCCAAGGCGCGTACGGCGGCTTCCAGATCGGCCAGACTTCCTTCGTTGAGGATCACGTCGTCAGCGCCCGCGCGGCGCTGCTCTCGACTCCACTGCGCGGCAATCATCGCATCGACGGTGGCGGCCGCGCTGCCATCGCGGCGCAGCACGCGTTCGCGTTGCAGGGCGGTGTCGACATCGACGAGCAGCACACGATCCACCAGCGCATCCAGACCGGTTTCCAGCAACAGCGGGCTGCTCAGGATGACATAGGGCATGCCCGGCCGGGCGGCGGCCTGTGCCAGCATGGCCACGATGTGCTGCCGGATGAGGGGATGCAGCAGGGCTTCCAGCCATTGCCTCTCCAGTGGCTCGGCAAAGACTCGCTGGCGCAGGGCCGCGCGGTCCAGCTCGCCACTGGGCAGCAGGCACTGCGCGCCGAAGTGGTCCGCAATCCGGCGCAAGGCATCACTGCCTGGCGCCACGACCTCCCGCGCCGCCGTGTCGGCGTCGATCACCGGCACGCCCAGCCGCTCGAAACAGGCCGTCGCCGCACTCTTGCCGCTGCCGATGCCGCCTGTCAGTCCGACGATCAGCGGCTTGCTGCGCGACGCGCTCATGCTCAGGTCATCCACTGCAGGTAAAGCTGCTGCAGCGTGTCGCCCCAGAGCAGGGCGATGGCGCCGGCGCCGGCCAGATACGGCCCGAAGGGAATCGGGATGTTGCGGTCTCTGCCGCGCAGCACCAGCAGGCTGATGCCCACGATGGCGCCGACCAGCGACGACAGGATCACGATCAGCAGCAGACTCTGCCAGCCCATCCAGGCGCCCAGTGCGGCCAACAGCTTGAAGTCGCCGTAGCCCATGCCCTCCTTGCCGGTCAGCAGCTTGAAGGCCCAGTACAGTGACCACAGCGACAGATAGCCCAGCCCGGCACCGAGCACGGCGTCGCCCGGACTCGCGAGCCCCGCCGGCAGCAAGGTGTTCACCAGCAGGCCGAGCCAGAGCAGGGGCAGGGTGATGTTGTCTGGCAGCAGCTGGTGATCGAAGTCGATCATGGTCAGGGCGATCAGACTCCACATGAACACCAGCAGCGCGAGTGTCAGCAGGCTCGCACCGAAGTGCCAGGCCACCAGGGCGCTGAGCAGGCCGGTGGCTGCTTCCACCAGCGGATAGCGCAGGGAGATCGCCGCCTTGCAGCTGGCACAGCGGCCGCCGAGCAGGGCGTAACTCAGGATCGGGATGTTCTGCCAGGCGCGCACCGGCGCATTGCACTGCGGGCAGTGAGAGTCGGGTTTGGCCAGGGTGAAGACCTTGTGCTGCGCCACCGGATCGGCCTTGCTGAACTTCTGCGCATCCAGCTCGAGGAACTCGCAGCACTGCTGGCGCCACTCGCGCTGCAGCATCAGGGGCAGGCGGT
>CAYQBR010000090.1:0-5319 GCA_964415735.1 uncultured Klebsiella sp.
TGTTCCAGCCGGCCCTGGTGGTGATGTCGGATCTCGATCACTTCAAGGCGCTGAATGACCAGTATGGCCATGATTGTGGCGATCACATCCTGCAGCGCGTGGCCCGTCTGATCGACGACCGGCTGGGGCCGGACGATGCGGTGGCGCGCTGGGGCGGCGAGGAGTTCTGCATCGTGATGACGCGGCGCAGCTTCGCCCAGGGGCTCGCGTTCCTGGAAAAACTGCGCGCCGATATTCAGGACCATGCGTTCTTCTATCAGCAGCAGCGGCTGCAGGTCACCATGACGTTCGGCATGGTTGAGCGCAGGCCGGATGAAACGCTCGAGAAGGCTGTGGCGCGTGCTGACATGCAGATGTACGAAGGCAAGCGACAGGGGCGCAATCGTGTGCTGTCGGCCGCCTCTGGCGACGAAGGCGCTGCGACATGAGCTCAGCGCTGATGCCGAGCGGCGTGCAGCTGTGGCAAGTGCCGCAGCACGGCCAGGATGTGGCGGCGCAGACGAGCCTGCTGTCGCCGCAGGAGCAGGTACACCTGAGCACTCTGGCAGATGCTGCCGCGCGCGATCGTCAGGTGCTGACGCGAGCCGCCTTGCGCGTGCTGCTGAGCCGCTGCGTGCCTGCTGTGGCGCCGAAGGACTGGCGTTTCACGCGTGCCGCCCATGGACGCCCGGAGCTGGCGGGACCCCTCGACGCAGCAGCCCTTTCCTTCAATGTGGCGCACACTGACGACCAGATCATCGTGGCACTGTCCGCCGCCGGGCACGTGGGCGTGGATGTCGAGGCCCTGCAGCGCCAGACCGATGCCCTGGCCCTGGCGCGACGCTATTTCCGGCCCGAGGAGGCGGCGGTGCTGCAAGCACTGCCTGCGCCGCAGCGGCAGCGGCGCTTCCTGGAGTTGTGGACACTCAAGGAAGCCTGCGTGAAGGCGACGGGGGAGGGGCTTGCACGGGGCTTGCAACGAGTGGGCTTCGTGCTGGACGACGCCTCGCACATCACGCCGTTGCCGACCGGGCATGAGCGAGATGACGCGTGGCAGTTCTGGCAGTGGTCACTCGCCGGCCGGCATCTGGTGGCCCTGGCCTTGCAGGGTGGGAGCGAGCCTTGCGCGGTGCGCTGGGGGCGCTTGCAGAACCTGCAGCCTGTCGCGATGGAGGCGCCGCACTTGCTGCGCGCGTCCGCGGCGCCTCAGGCGAGGATGTATTCCAGCACGAACTTGGAGCCGTAGAAGCCCAGGATCAGCAGGCCGAAGCCGGACAGGGTGAAGCGGATGGCCGTGGTGCCGCGCCAGCCGAGTTGATGCCGGCCCCACAGCAGCACGCTGAACACGCCCCAGGCCAGCAGTGAGAACACAGTCTTGTGCGGCAGCCCCTGCGCCCACATGTCCTCGATGAACACGAAGCCCGCCACGATGCCCAGTGTCAGCAGTCCCTGCGCCACCCACAGCAGCTCGAACAGAAACGCTTCCATGTCCTGCAGGGGCGGGAAGCGACGGATCACGCTGGCCGCATGGTGGTGACGCAGCTGGTGATTCTGGAAGGCCAGGAAGCCGGCCTGCAGTGCCGCGATGGTGAACAGGCTGTAGGCGAGAATCGACAGCAGGATGTGTCCTGCGAGCCCGGCCTCCAGGGGGCGGGGCGGGTAGCTGCTGCGAATCAGCAGCGAGGCCAGGATGGCCAGGATCGCCAGTGGAAACAGGCCCATGAGCAGGATGCCCAGCGGCTTGCGCAGGTTGCTGACAAGCACCAGCAGCGAGATGACGGCGCAGATCAGGGTGCTGATCTCGACGATGCCGAAGTGATAGCCGGCCCCGTTGTGAATGACCCCTCCAGCGCTCAGGGCGTGCGAGATCACCGCCAGCACTCCCAGCACGAACACGGTGCGATGAGTGCCGCCATCCTGCACGCGGGCACGCAGCAATCGAGCCTGGAAAACCAGACTGCTGATGTAGAACAGGATCGCGATGACTCCGGCGATGGTACTTGGCTGCATGGGTATCTCTGGGCTGCGGCGGATGCGGGGGTGCATCGGGGCGTCTCTTGGCGCGAAAGTTTCTCACAAGGGGGCTGGGGCGTTGAAGTGATATTTTCCGCCGTGTCGCGGCTGTCAACGCTGTGGCCTATCTGGCTATAATCGCGCGCACTCTGCGTTTCACCTTCAGCGAGATGTACACCACCAGACGGACGTGATCTATGTTTGAAAGCCTGACCGAACGACTTTCCGGTGCCCTGCGCAAGATCAGCGGCAAGGGGACACTGACTGACAACAACATCCAGGACGCACTGCGCGAAGTGCGCAAGGCCCTGCTCGAAGCCGATGTGGCGCTGCCGGTCGTCAAGGGGTTCATCGAGCGGGTGCGGCAGCGGGCTGTCGGCCAGGAAGTGTCGCAGAGCCTGAGCCCAAGCCAGGCCTTCATCAAGATCGTGCAGGCCGAACTCGAAGCCGTCATGGGTGTGGCCAACGAATCCCTGAACCTGCGTGCCCAGCCGCCCGCCATCATCCTGATGGCCGGTCTGCAGGGCGCCGGCAAGACCACCACGGTGGCCAAGCTGTCCCTGTGGTTGAAGCAGAATCAGAAGAAGAGCGTCATGGTGGTCAGCGCTGACGTCTACCGTCCTGCTGCAATCGCTCAGCTGCAGACGCTGGCGGCCGATGTCGGGGTGGAATTCTTCCCCAGCAGCGTGGGCGAAACACCGCGCGCCATCGTGGAAGCGGCGCTGAAGGACGCCAAGCGCAAGTTCATGGACGTGCTGATCGTCGACACCGCGGGCCGTCTGGCCATCGACGAGGACATGATGGCGGAGATCCGCCAGCTGCATGCCGTCCTGAATCCGGTGGAAACCCTGTTCGTGGTCGACGCCATGACGGGCCAGGATGCGGCCAACACCGCCAAGGCTTTCAATGATGCGCTGCCCCTGACGGGCGTCATTCTCACCAAGGCCGACGGCGACGCCCGTGGCGGTGCGGCCCTGTCCGTGCGCCAGATCACCGGCAAGCCGATCAAGTTCATCGGCGTTGGCGAGAAGTCCGATGCCCTGGAGCCGTTCTACCCTGACCGTATCGCCACCCGCATCCTGGGCATGGGGGACCTGCTCTCGCTGATCGAGGAAGTCGAGCGCAAGGTGGATCGCGAGAAGGCCGAGCGCATCGCCAGCAAGATCAAGAAGGGCAAGGGCTTCGACCTGGAGGACTTCCGCGAGCAGATCAAGCAGATGCAGAACATGGGCGGCATGGCCAGCATCATGGACAAGCTGCCCGGCATGGGCGCGCTGCCCCCTGGTGCCACCAAGATGGTGGACGATTCGCTGTTCCGCCGCATGGAAGCCATCATCAACTCCATGACCATGAAGGAGCGCATGAACCCCGACATTCTCAACGGTTCGCGCAAGCGTCGCATCACGCTGGGTTCGGGCACGGACATTCAGGACCTGAATCGTCTGCTCAAGCAGCACAAGCAGATGCAGAAGGTCATGAAGAAGATGAAGAGTGGCGGGCTGGCGAACATGATGCGCGGGCTGGGTGGCATGCGTGGGCCGGGCGGTTTCCCCGGGGCCGGCGGTCCGCCTCGCTTCTAGCGGCCTGATAAGAGGGGGATTTCTCCAAAGTTTTCTTCCATCTGCGCAGTTATTCACATAGAATGCCTGCCTTTTTCCGGCCTCCGCACTTCGAGAGTCGCCCGCCGTTGGTGGGTACACGGTGCAAGTGCTTGAGGTCATGTCAGTTTTTTTGTTTGGATGCCTAACTCAGGAAGCTTACGTTTATGGTCACTATTCGACTGGCTCGTGCCGGTGCCAAGAAGAAGCCGTTCTACTACATCACCGTTGCCGATCAGCGCAATGCCCGTGATGGCCGTTTCATCGAGCGCATCGGGTTCTTCAATCCCGTTGCCCGCGGCAAGGAAGAGCGTCTGCGCATCAACCTGGACCGCGTGCAGTACTGGTCCGGCAATGGCGCGCAGGCCAGCCAGCGCGTTGCTGCCCTGGTGAAGGAAGCCTCGTCTGCGGCCACTACCGCAGCCTGAAGGCATGAGTCTTGACCCACAGTCACTGGTGACCATCGGGCGCATCGGGCGCCTCTACGGCATCAAGGGCTGGGTGAAGCTGATTTCCTACACGGATCCGCAGGACAACATTCTTGACTACCAGCATCTGCTTGCCCGCATCGGCGGTGAGTGGAAGCCCTTCGAGATGGATGACTGCAAGGTGCATGGCAAGGGGCTGATCGCCCACTTCGCCGGGTATGACGACCCGGATGAATCCAAGTTGCTGGCCGGTGTGGAACTGGCAGTGACGCGCGATCAGCTGCCGGCCCTCGATCCGGATGATTTCTACTGGCATGAGTTGATCGGCATGCGTGTCGAGACTCTCGCGGGCCAGTGGCTGGGGAATGTCGCCAAGTTGCTCGAAACCGGCGCCAATGATGTGCTGGTGGTGAAGCCCTGCAAGGGCAGCATCGATGGACGGGAACGTCTGATCCCCTACCTGCCGCAGCGGGTGGTGCATCGGGTGAGTCGAGATGAGAAGTGCATTGTTGTCGACTGGGAGCCGGATTATCTGGCCTGACAACGGGCAGGGGGGCAGACCGTGAAGATCGATGTGGTCACGCTGTTGCCCGAGATGTTCGCCGCCGTCACCGAGCATGGCATCACGGGGCGGGCCTGCCGCGAAGGCATCGTGACAGTGCGCAGCTGGAATCCACGGGATTTCACGTTCGACCGTCACCGTACGGTGGATGATCGCCCGTTCGGCGGTGGCCCCGGCATGTTGATGAAGACGGAGCCCCTGGCAGCCGCCATCGGCGCGGCCAGGGCAGCGTTGATTGCCGAGGGCGAGTCGCCAGTGGTGATCTACCTCTCGCCTCAGGGGCGACGGCTGGATCAGCGCGGGGTGGAGGAGCTGGCCAGGCGCAGTGCGATGATCCTCGTCTGCGGTCGCTACCAGGGCATCGACGAGCGTGTGCTGCAGAGCGAGATCGACGAAGAGTGGTCGGTCGGGGACTATGTCCTGAGCGGCGGCGAACTGGGGGCCATGGTCATGATGGACGCCATCATTCGCTACCAGCCCGGCGCGCTGGGGCATGAAGGCTCGGCACAGGCCGATTCGTTCGCGGATGGCCTGCTGGATTGTCCGCAGTACACCCGCCCGCAGGTGTTCCGCGGTCAGGCAGTGCCGGCGGTCTTGACCGGCGGCAACCATGAAGAGATACGCAGATGGCGATTGCAGCAGAGCCTCGGGGCCACCTGGCTGAAGCGACCGGATCTGCTGCAGGGAATGACGCTCGACAACGAGCAGAAGAGTTTGCTGGAACAATTTATCGATGATT
>CAYQBR010000091.1:0-5288 GCA_964415735.1 uncultured Klebsiella sp.
AAAGTACATCCAACCGGAATTCGGCTTGGTATCGTCAAGAAGCATACGTCTGTCTGGTTCGCGGAAGGCAAGAACTACGCCGAGAACCTGCTGGTCGATCTGAAAGTGCGTGCGTTCCTGCGCAAGCAGCTTGCCGCGGCGTCTGTGTCTCGTATTGACATCGAGCGTCCTGCGCAGACTGCGCGTATCACCATCCACACGGCGCGTCCGGGTATCGTGATCGGCAAGAAAGGAGAGGACGTCGAGACTCTGCGCGCCACTCTGGCCGCCAAGATGGGTGTCCCTGTGCATATCAGCATTGAAGAGATTCGCAAGCCGGACCTCGATGCGCAGTTGGTGGCCGACAGTGTGGCACAGCAGCTCGAGCGTCGTGTGATGTTCCGTCGTGCCATGAAGCGCGCTGTGCAGAATGCCATGCGCCAGGGCGCCGAAGGCATCAAGGTGCAGGTTGGTGGCCGACTTGGCGGTGCCGAGATCGCGCGTTCCGAGTGGTACCGCGAAGGTCGTGTACCTCTTCACACCCTGCGCGCCGACATTGACTACGCCACTTCCGAAGCCACCACCACCTATGGGGTGATCGGCGTCAAGGTCTGGATTTTCAAGGGCGAAGTGCTGAATCTTCACGAAGCTGTTCCGGCGGCACAGAAGACGTCTAAGTAGAGGTAGGCTCGATGTTACAACCTAAGCGTACAAAATTTCGCAAGATGATGAAGGGTCGCAACCGTGGCCTCTCCCATCGCGGCAGCAACGTTGATTTCGGTGATTTCGGTCTCAAGGCCATTTCCCGAGGTCGACTGACTGCCCGTCAGATCGAATCTGCCCGACGTGCCATGACCCGTCATGTGAAGCGTGGCGGCAAGATCTGGATCCGGGTGTTCCCCGACAAGCCGATCACCCAGAAGCCACTCGAAGTGCGTCAGGGTAAGGGTAAAGGTAGCGTTGAGTACTGGGTAGCGCAGATTCAGCCGGGCCGTATCATGTTTGAAATTGAGGGTGTGGATGAGACGCTGGCCAGGGAAGCCTTCCAGCTCGCGGCGGCGAAGTTGCCGTTCGACACCACTTTCGTTAAGCGGACGGTGATGTGATGAACGTTAAAGAAATGCGTGAGAAGACTGTTGCTGAGCTGAACGAGCAGCTCAATTCGCTGTATCGCGAGCAGTTCAATGTCAGAATGCAGAAGAGCACAGGACAACTGGCTCAGACGCATCTTTCCGGCAACATCAGGAAAGAGATCGCTCGAATCAAGACAATCATTACCGAAAAACAGAAAGTTGGGTCCTGAATATGTCGCTTAGTGAAACTACGGTAGAAAAGACTGGACGCACAGTGTCTGGACGAGTTGTCAGCAACAAGATGGACAAGTCCATTGTTGTGTTGATCGAGCGTCGCGTGAAGCACCCGGTGTATGGCAAGTACATTACCCGTTCTTCCAAAGTGCACGCACACGATGCAAACAACGAGTGCAACGAAGGCGATACAGTGACGATCAAGGAAGTGCGACCCATTTCCAAGACAAAAACGTGGGCGCTGGTTTCCATCGACGAAAGAGCGGTCGAAGTTTAACAGCCTGATAGATAGAGTTTGTGGATCCGCTGATCCACGTATCGCGCGTGCGATAACCAGATAAGGGTTCGGAGAGAATCGATGATTCAAGTTCAGTCATACCTTGACGTTGCAGACAATAGTGGTGCGAAGCGAGTGATGTGCATCAAGGTGCTTGGCGGCTCGCACCGTCGTTATGCTCGCATCGGTGACGTGATCAAAGTGACCGTCAAGGAAGCGATTCCGCGTGGCAAGGTAAAGAAAGGCCAGGTGCTCACAGCACTCGTGGTGCGCACCAAGAAAGGTGTGCGTCGTGGCGACGGTTCGCTCATCAAGTTTGATGACAATGCCGCGATTTTGCTGAACAACCAGCAGGCTCCGATCGGCACTCGCGTATTTGGCCCGGTAACGCGTGAACTGCGTTCAGAAAAGTTTATGCGAATTATTTCACTGGCACCTGAAGTGCTTTAGGACAGAGACAGAGATCGAGGCCGCGGAAATGCGAAAGATTAAGTGCAATGACGAAGTGATTGTGATCGCCGGCAAGGACAAGGGGAAGCGTGGTACGGTTTCTCGCCTGGTGGGAGATGACAAGGTGATTGTCGCCGGCGTGAATCTGGTGAAGCGTCACACCAAGCCGAACCCGAATATCGGACAGGCTGGCGGGATTGTCGAGAAGGAAGCGGCGATCGCCATTTCCAATATCGCCATATTCAACCCCGAGTCCAGCAAGGCGGATCGCGTAGGGTTCAGGATTGAGGAAGACGGCAAGAAGTCGCGCATTTTCAAGTCCACCAACAAAGCAATTGATTAACGAATAATTCAGGTTGCCCAAATGGCTCAGTTGAAAGAGTTTTACAAGAAAGAAGTGATTCCTGCCCTGACTAAGCAGTTTGGGTATGACAATCCGATGCGTGTTCCGAAGATCACCAAGGTGGTTCTGAACATGGGCGTTGGCGAAGCGATTGGCGACAAGAAGGTGCTGGAGAACGCTGCCAATGAGCTTGCGTTGATCGCCGGTCAGAAGGTTGTCATCACCAAGGCACGCAAGTCCATTGCAGGTTTCAAGATTCGCGCTGGCTGGCCAATTGGCTGCAAGGTGACTCTTCGCGGCGAGCGCATGTACGAATTCCTCGAGCGTCTGGTGGGTGTTGCCATTCCGCGCATTCGTGACTTCCGCGGTCTGAGCCCGAAAGCCTTTGACGGTCGCGGCAACTATGCGATGGGTGTGACTGAGCAGATCATTTTCCCGGAAATCGACTACGACAAGATCGAGAAGCTGCGTGGTCTCGATATCACCATTACAACGACAGCCCGCACCGACGAAGAAGGTCGCGCGTTGCTCACGGCCCTGCGCTTCCCGTTCAAGGGCACTGTGGCAAAACCGGATACCAAGGAGTCCTGAGATGGCGAAGAAATCGATTCTCGCTCGTGAAAAGAAGCGTGCGGATACCGTTGCCAAGTTTGCTGCCAAGCGCGCTGCAATCAAGGCGATCCTGAGCGACGTCAACGCAAGTGACGACGACAAGTGGGCAGCTCAGATCAAGCTGCAGAAGATGCCGCGCGATGCCAGCCCGGTTCGTCAGCAGAATCGCTGCAGAATCACTGGTCGTCCCCATGGCGTGTACCGCAAGTTCGGCATGTGCCGTCACAAGCTGCGTGAAGCGGCGATGCGTGGCGATGTGCCAGGACTGACGAAGGCGAGCTGGTAAAGCGGAGTAGAAAATTATGAGTATGTCCGACCCGATTGCAGATTTGTTGACCCGGATCAGAAACGCCCAGATGGCGAAGCTGCCGAAGATCGTTTGTCCTTCTTCCAAGAGCAAAGTGGCCATCTGCCGCGTGCTGCAGGACGAAGGCTATATCGCGGGTTTCTCCGTGGTGGAAGAAAACAATAAAGCCGTTCTGACAGTGGACCTCAAGTATTACCAGGGGCGTCCAGTGATTGAAGAGATCAAGCGTGAAAGCAAGCCCGGCCTGCGAATCTATCGCGGCAAGAATGACCTGCCGAAGAATCGTGGCGGCCTTGGCATCGCCATCGTGTCGACCCACAAGGGCCTGATGACAGACAAGCAGGCAAGAGAAGCAGGTGTGGGCGGCGAAGTGCTGTGCACAGTATTCTAAACGAACATTCTGTTATCAAGTAAGTAGAGCAAGAATATGTCCAGAGTAGCGAATAACCCGGTTCAATTGCCCAAGGGGGTTGAGGCGACTTTCAACGAGTCCAGCATCTCCGTGAAGGGCAGCAAAGGCGTTCTTGAGCTGGCATTGCACAGTGCTGTTCAGATTTCCAGAGATGGTGACTCCCTGCGAGTTGCTGCCCGGGATGATTCCCGACAAGCCAATGCGCTGTCCGGTACGTTCCGTGCGCTGATCAGCAACATGGTGACTGGTGTGAGCCAGGGCTTTCAGAAGAAGTTGCAACTCCAGGGCGTAGGTTATCGTGCCAAGGCTCAGGGCGACGTGCTGAATATTTCGGTAGGGTTTTCTCACCCCGTCGATTTTGTGGTGCCTAAGGGCGTGACGGCGGAAACGCCGACGCCTACAGAGATTGTGCTGTCCGGCGCAGACAAGCAGTTGGTAGGCGAAGTTGCGGCCAAAATACGCGAGTTCCGTCCGCCCGAGCCTTACAAAGGCAAAGGCATTCGTTACCTCGATGAGAACGTTTACAGGAAAGAAGCGAAGAAGAAATAAGGCTTGAGACTATGAATGTAAAGAAGCAGGCGCGACTCCGACGAGCGCGCAAGACCAGAGCAAAGATCAGTCAGCTGAATGTGAATCGTCTGTGTGTTTTCCGCACTCCGCGTCACATTTATGCGCAAATTATTTCTCCGAGCGGCGCTGAGGTATTGGCCAGCGCTTCTACCCTGGACAAGTCTCTGCGCGGGACAGCTACCGGGAATGTCGCGGCTGCCACGAAGATCGGCGCCATGATAGCGGAGCGAGCGAAAGCCGCGGGTGTCAGCAAGGTTGCGTTCGACCGCGCTGGCTACAACTACCATGGTCGAGTGAAGGCTCTGGCCGAAGCTGCTCGTGAAGGCGGACTTGAATTCTAAAGGTTGAGTGAGATATGGCATTTAAAGAAGACGCAAAGAAGAACGAGGAAGGTTTGCAGGAGAAGTTGATCCAGGTGAACCGCGTTGCCAAGGTAGTGAAAGGTGGTCGCATCTTCAGCTTCACAGCACTGACTGCTGTGGGCGATGGCAACGGCCGTGTTGGTTTCGGTCGTGGCAAGGCACGTGAAGTGCCCCTGGCTATCCAGAAGGCAATGGAAGCGGCTCGTCGCAACATGATTACTGTGTCTCTTGATGGCCACACGCTCGAGTACCCCGTGAAGTCCAGCCATGGCGCTTCCAAGGTTTACATGCAGCCTGCGTCCGAAGGTACCGGGCTGATTGCTGGTGGCGCGATGCGTGCCATCATGGAACTGGCCGGTGTCCAGAACGTGCTGGCCAAGTGCTACGGCTCCACCAACCCCGTGAACGTTGTTTACGCAACTTTCAAGGGTCTGAAAAACATGCGCGCGCCTGAGTCCATCGCGGCCAAGCGTGGCAAAACTCTCGAAGAGATACTGGGTTAACGGTTATGGCATCGAAAAACATCAAAGTGACCCTGGTCCGCAGCTTGATCGGGACCATGGAAAGACACCGTCAGTGCGTCAAGGCACTGGGTCTGCGTCATATGCACCACACCGTCGAAGTTCTGGATACTCCGGCAAACCGTGGTTTGATCACGAAGATCCGCTA
>CAYQBR010000092.1:0-5268 GCA_964415735.1 uncultured Klebsiella sp.
GTTGACCGCTTCGTGGGGCGCGCAGTACTCTAGCCCGCGTTCGCAAACGGCGGGATGAGGCAATGGAAAAACACAAGAACAAGCCGGCAGTCGACCTCAGTCACCGGGACAAGCGCATCCTCTATGGCATTGTGCTGACCGTGATCTGGCTGGTGCTGGGGGCTCTCTACATTTCCTGGAATCTGGGCTGGGACCGCTTCGCCACGCTGCCCATAGACGAGATGGGCAATTTCCTCGAAGGGGCCTTCGCCCCGCTGGCGTTTCTCTGGCTGGTCATCGGGTTGTTCATCCAGCAGAGCGTGCTGGCCGAGAACAATCGCGAGCTGCGCCACAACAATGTCCAGTCCGAGAAGCAGACCATGGCGATTGCGGCCACGGAAATGAATGCGCGGCAGGAAACCTTCTTCAAGATCGCCGACAACACGCGGCGCCAGCTCGGCGGCATCGCCGGCCTGCTGTTCCAGTCGAGCAAGGGGCAGAGCGGCGACAACACCTATTCCGAAGCCGAATTCATGGAGATGTGGCACCTTTTCGCTACCGGTGATTTCGAGATCTTCTCGCGCAACTTCCTGGCGCTCGCCGGCAAGGGCGTCGATCTGCAACCCTTGTTCTATGGCACGCAGATCCGCTCCACGCACACCGACAACTTCATCATGAACTTCGATCGCCTGCTGCGCCTGGCGCGCGACTGCGACACCAATGGCATCATCTCGGATGCCCAGTTGCACTCGGCGCACGGCCTGCTCAGCTCCCGCATGCGGGAGCTGCATCCGCGCATCAAGTTCAAGCGCTACGAGGTGACGCGCTCCAGTGCCTATCTGGAGCAGATCATCAACAGCAGTCAGGGGCAGGACAACGAACACGGGGCCATGAAGCCCGCACGCTGAACACACTCGAAGAGGAGCAGTCAGGATGGAATTCGTCGCGATCGTGATAGTGCTGGCCTTGCTCCAGTACTTCGTTTTCGGCTTGCTGGTGGGGCGCGCACGGGCGAAGTTCGATGTCCATGCCCCGGCCATCACCGGGCATCCGGTGTTCGAACGCTATTACCGGGTGCATCAGAACACGCTCGAGCTGATGATCATGTTCATCCCGGCCATCGTGCTGTTCGGCTACTGGGTCCGGCCGGATCTGGGGGCGGGCATCGGTTTCGTCTACGTGATCGGGCGCGTCATCTACCTGCGCGCCTACATCAGCGACCCCGCGCGGCGCGGGTTGGGTTTCGGCCTCAGCATCCTGCCCATCCTCATCCTGCTGATCGGCGGCGGCATCGCGGCCGTGCTCTCCCTGCTCTGAGGCTCGCGCCCTGCCTCGGCGGCAGGGTTGTTCAATCCTTCCCGTAATTGCGTCGGTAGGTCGGCTCGCCCATGTGCGCGATCTGCTCGTCCACCAGGGCGTCCATCACCTGCAGCAATCCGGCATGGCGCCCCGGTGCCGCTTCGAGATATTCCAGCGTCTGCACGATGGCCTCCAGCGTGGAGAGCGCCTGGGCATGGGGTTCACGCCGGATGCGATAGCGGCTGGGCTGCGGGTTCTCCAGCTGATAGCGGGGCAGTGCGGCCAGCTCGGCTGATTCCAGCAACAGGCGGCGGCTCTTGCGCCAGGTGGCATCCAGAAAGATCAGGGGTTGCGGGGCCGTGTTCAGCAGGGCCGACAGCGGCTGGCTGTCGGGGCCGGGATAGATCAGCACGCCCGCCGGCAGCGGGCTGGCAAGTGCGGGCAGCAACTGGCAGTCGCGCAGGCCCAACGCCGCGATGCGCGCCGTGCCCAGCGCGTGGCGGGCCTCGGCGGCATGCTGCAGGATGCGCACGGGCCAGACATGGGGCTGGGGGGTGAGCGCTGCGCAGTAACACAGGGCAAGCGGGCGCTGGCACTGGGAACAGCGGAGTCTGCGCGCCATGCCGGGACTCCTCGTCTCAGGACTGGCGCCGCCCGGGGCTGCCGAGTCGGCGAATCTTGAACTTCTGCGCCTTGATGCGACGCTGCTCCAGCACCTGCAGGGCGGTGTCGACCCACTCGTCGGCGATGGCCACATAGCTGGCGTGTTCCAGAATGTCGATGCGACCGATGGCGCTGGCGGGAATGCGCTGTTCGGCCGTCAAGGCGCCGAGGATGTCGCCGGGGCGCAGCTTGTTCTTGCGCCCGCCGCCGATGTCCAGGGTCTGCATGCGGCGCACAGGCGCAGCGCCGGGCCTGCCCTGCAGTTGCCCGATGGACTGGATGCTGGCGCTGGCAGTGGCGGCATCGCGCTCGCGCAGCGCATCGACTCTGAATCGTTCGTTCTCGAAAAACAGACTCGCGGCGATGCCCTGCTCGCCGGCGCGGCCGGTGCGTCCGATGCGATGGGTGTAGACGTCGAGATCGCGCGGCAATTCGGCGTTGATCACCAGCGGCAGAGACTCGATGTCCAGTCCGCGCGCGGCGACGTCGGTCGCGGCCAGGAACGGGACACTGCCGTTGCGGAACTGCACCAGGATCTGATCGCGTTCGCGCTGTTCCAGTTCGCCGTGCAGGGCGAGGGCGGGCAGCTCGTGCTGACGCAGGTGACGGGCGATGTCCATGGTGCCCTGGCGCGTGTTGCAGAACACCACGCAGGCCTCGGGCTGCCATCGCTGCAGCAGTGTCACCACCGCTGCGGCGCGACGTTCCTCGTCGGGGGTCTCACCCAGGCTGAAGAAGCGCTGCTCGATGCTGTGCGCGTCATGGGTGGACTCGACGCTGAGCTGCAGCGCATCGCGCTGGTAGCGGCTGCTCAGTGCCACGATGTCGGCGGGGAAAGTGGCGGAAAACAGCAGGGTCTGACGCGATGATGGCGTGTGGCCGAGGATGAACTCGATGTCCTCGGCGAAGCCCATGTCGAGCATGCGGTCGGCCTCGTCCAGCACCAGCGTGTTGACGCGGGCGAGGTCCAGGGTCTGCTTCTGCAGGTGATCGCGCAGCCGTCCCGGCGTGGCCACGACCACGTGAGCGCCGTGCTCCAGCGAGCCGATCTGCGGCCCCAGGGGCTGACCGCCGCTCAGGACGACCACCTTGATGTTTGGCAGATAGCGCGCCAGCTTGCGCAGCTGCGTGGCCACCTGGGTGGCCAGTTCACGGGTGGGGCAGAGCACCAGCGCCTGGGTGCCGAAGTCGCGGGGGTTGAGCCGTTGCAGCAGGGCGATGCCAAAGGCGGCCGTCTTGCCGCTGCCCGTCTTCGCCTGGGCAATCAGATCGCGACCCTGCAGGGCAGGCGGCAGGCTCAGGGCCTGCACCGGCGTCATTTGCGCATAGCCCATGTCCTGCAGATTCTGCAGTTGTGCCGGGGGCAGGGGCAGTGTATCGAAACCCGCTGCCTGAGCGGCCTCGGCCGGCGCAGAGGGGCCGGACATCACTCGACTCCCAGCTGGTGCAGGTACTCGTCGTAGTTGCCGACGAAATTGTTGAAGCCATCGGGGCTCAATTCGAGGATGCGAGTGGCCAGCGAGGAGACGAACTCGCGGTCATGGCTCACGAAGATCAGGGTGCCAGGGTAGTTCTCCAGCGCGAGGTTCAGCGCCTCGATGGATTCCATGTCCAGGTGGTTGGTGGGTTCGTCCATGACCAGCACATTGGGCTTCTGCAGCATCATCTTGCCGAACAGCATGCGGCCCTTCTCGCCCCCGGAGATCACCTTGACCTTCTTGTTGCTGTCTTCCTTGGAGAACAGCATCTTGCCCAGAATGCCGCGGATCACCTGCTCGTCGTCGCCCGGGCGCGCCCACTGGCTCATCCATTCGAACAACGTCACGTCGTCGGCGAATTCATGATTGTGATCCTGGGCGTAGTAACCCAGCGCGGCGTTCTCGGCCCACTTCACCTGGCCGCCCAGCACCTCGTCGCCCTGCTTGCCGAAATGGCCGGTGATGGCCTGCAGCAGGGTGGTCTTGCCGATGCCGTTGGGGCCGATGATGGCCAGACGCTCGCCGGCTTCCACCATCAGGCTGAGATTCTTCAGCAGCACATGGTCGCCATAGGCCAGCGTGAGCTTGTTCAACTCCAGCGCCAGGCGATGCAGTTTCTTCTCCTGCTCGAAGCGGATGAAGGGGCTGACGCGGCTGGAGGGCTTCATCTCTTCCAGCTTGATCTTCTCGATCTGTCGTGCGCGCGAGGTGGCCTGCTTGGCCTTGGACGCGTTGGCGGAGAAGCGGCTCACGAAGGACTGCAACTCGGCGATCTGAGTCTTCTTCTTGGCGTTGTCGGCCTGGATGCGCTCGCGGGCCTGGGTCGAGGCGATCATGAAATCATCGTAATTGCCCGGGTAGAGCCGCAGTTCGCCGTAGTCGACGTCCACCATGTGGGTGCACACGCTGTTCAGGAAGTGGCGGTCGTGGGAGATGATGATCATCGTGCACTCGCGCTGATTGAGCACGCCTTCCAGCCAGCGGATCGCATTGATGTCGAGGTTGTTGGTGGGTTCGTCCAGCAGCATGATGTCCGGGTCGGCGAACAGGGCCTGTGCCAGCAGCACGCGCAGTTTCCAGCCCGGGGCGATGGCGCTCATCGGGCCGTAGTGCTGTTCCAGTGGAATGCCCAGTCCAAGCAGCAGCTCGCTGGCGCTGGACTCGGCGGAATAGCCGTCCAGTTCCGCGAACTCGATCTCCAGCTCTGCCACACGCATGCCGTCTTCTTCCGACATTTCCGGCAGATTGTAGATGCGGTCCTTCTCCTGCTTGATCTGCCAGAGCTTGTCGTGGCCCATGATCACCGTGTCGATGGCGGAGAACTCTTCATAGGCGAACTGGTTCTGTCGCAGGATGCCCACGCGCTCGTCGACATCGACGCTGACATTGCCGGAGGTGGGCTGCAGTTCACCGCTCAGGATCTTCATGAAGGTGGACTTGCCGGAGCCGTTGGCGCCGATCAGGCCGTAGCGATTGCCGTTGCCGAAACGCAGCGACACATTTTCAAACAATGGTTTGGCACCAAACTGAATGGTGATATTCGAGGCAGTGATCAAGATGGTATCCGTTGGACGAAGTGCCCGTGACGGGCAGAAAGTGAGGACAGCGCGAAAGCGGCGCATTATAGAGGACGTGCCCGTGAGCGACTACTGCTTATTTGCCGGTGCCTTGTTAGACTGCCGACGGCATTTGCAGTATCGTGCCGCCGCTTTCGCTGTTCCCCTATCGCAACTTCAGGTGTTCTCTTGAAAATTCTGATTCGCAATCTGGCTCGTGACGTTACCCGTGAACAATTGCAGGCGCTGTTCGAGGCGCATGGTCGCGTGCAGTCCTGCACCATCGTCATGGA
>CAYQBR010000093.1:0-5259 GCA_964415735.1 uncultured Klebsiella sp.
CCCCAGCCCTTGTGCGTGCACTCCAGGGCCTGACGCATGGTCTTCACATTGCCGATGCACTCGAAGCTGTAGTCCACGCCGCCGCGCGTCATGGCGATGATCTCGGCGGTGACATCGTCCACGTTCTTCGGGTTCACGAAGTCGGTCATGCCGAACTGGCGGGCCAGCGCCACCTTGGACTCGTTGATGTCCACGCCGATGATGCGGTCGGCGCCGATCATGCGCGCGCCCTGGATCACGTTCAGCCCGATGCCGCCCAGGCCGAACACGGCCACCGTGCTGCCGGGCTGCACCTTGGCCTGGAACACCACGGCGCCGATGCCGGTGGTGACGCCGCAGCCGATGTAGCAGATCTTGTCGAAGGGGGCGTCCGAGCGCACCTTGGCCACGGCGATCTCGGGCAGCACGGTGTAATTGGAGAAGGTGGAGCAGCCCATGTAGTGCAGGATCGGCTTGCCTTCGAAGGAGAAGCGGCTGCTGCCGTCGGGCATCAGCCCCTTGCCCTGGGTGGCGCGAATGGCCTGGCAGAGATTGGTGCGCGGGTGCAGGCAGTACTCGCATTCGCGGCATTCGGGGGTGTAGAGCGGAATCACGGTGTCGCCCACCTTCAGGCTCTTCACGCCGGGCCCGACTTCCACCACCACGCCGGCACCCTCGTGGCCGAGAATGGCCGGGAAGGCACCTTCCGGATCATCGCCCGACAGGGTGAAGGCGTCGGTGTGGCAGATGCCCGTGGCCTTGATCTCGATGAGCACCTCGCCGGCGCGCGGGCCTTCGAGATCGACCTCGACGATTTCCAGGGGCTTGCCAGCGGCAAAGGCGACGGCGGCGCGTGATTTCATGTCAGGCTTCCTGTGGAGTGAATGTGCGCCCGATTGTAGCGGCGCGCGCGGGCCGCCGGGAAGCTCTCGTCGGGCGCGGGTTTGGTGATAAGCTTGCGCCGCCTGAATCCGCCGACCGCAGCCTTGCAAGGAAGAATGCCCCGATGAATGCAGCAGATCGTCAGAAATTCGTGTTGACCGTGTCCTGCCCCGAAGCCAATGGCATCGTGCGTGCCGTCAGTGATTTTCTCTTCCAGCGTGGCGCCACCATCAGCGATGCGGCCCAGCACCGGGACCCGGTGGCGGACCGTTTCTTCATGCGCGTGGAATTCGAGGAAGTGGAGGCCGCCCTGCCGGGCAGCGAGAAACTGCAAGAGGATTTCCGCGAGATCGCGCAGCGCTTCGACATGCAGTGCAGCTTCTTCAACCTGGCCGTCAAGCCGCGCGTGCTGATGGCCGTCTCGAAACACGGCCACTGCCTGAATGACATCCTGCACCGCTGGAGCAGCGGCGTGCTGCCGGCCGACATCGTGGGCGTGGTGTCCAATCACGAGGACCTGCGCGGCATCACCGAGTGGTACGGCATTCCCTATCACTATCTGCCGGTGACGCCGGACAACAAGGACGCGCAGGAAGACGCGGTGCTGGAGATCATCCGCGCCGAGCGCGTGGACCTGCTGGCCCTGGCGCGCTACATGCAGATTCTGTCGCCGAAGATGTGCGAGGCGATGGCGGATCGCGCCATCAACATCCATCACTCCTTCCTGCCGGGCTTCAAGGGCGCGAACCCGTATCGGCAGGCCTACATGCGGGGCGTGAAGATCATCGGCGCCACGGCGCACTATGTGACGACGGATCTGGACGAGGGGCCGATCATCGAGCAGGCGGTGGAGAAGATCGACCACAACTTCGATATTGACGAGCTGGTCCAGATTGGCCGCGATGCGGAGTGTGCGGCGTTTGCGCGGGCGGTGAAGTGGCATTGCGAACATCGCATCATCGTGAATGGCAACAAGACGGTGGTGTTCAAGTGAGCTGCTTCGGGTGAGAGGCGGCGGGGCTAGGAGTGGCGGCGAGTCCGCCGACACGCCGCAAGTACGTCCCTGTAGGCTCGCCGAGCGCCATCCCTGGCGCTCGACGAGCGTACAGGGATGTATTCACAGCGTGTCCGCAAACCCTGCCCCGCCCGCAAGACGGACTATCAACGTGCCGGGCTACACACCCAGAATCTTCTGCATGTACGGCGCCGTCCGTGACTTTTTTGACTTCGCCACCCGCGCCGGGCTGCCCTCCGCCACCACCGTGCCGCCCTCGCGGCCACCCTCCGGGCCCATGTCGATGACCCAGTCAGCCTCGGCGATCACGTCCAGATTGTGCTCGATCACGATCACGCTGTTGCCCGCATCCACCAGACGGTGCAGCACCCGCAGCAGTTTCTCCACATCGGCCATGTGCAGGCCCACCGTGGGTTCGTCCAGGATGTAGAGCACATGCTGGCGCCCATTGCGCCGCAGCGCCTGGGCCGGACTCGCCTTCGCCAGTTCCGTCACCAGCTTGATGCGCTGCGCCTCGCCGCCACTCAGCGTGGGGCTTTGCTGGCCCAGGGTGAGATAGCCCAGGCCGACATCCTGCAGCAGGCGCAACGCGTGATGCACCTGAGGCACCGGCGCGAAGAAGTCGACCGCCTGGTCCACATTCATCGCCAGCACCTCGCCGATGTGCCGGCCCTTGTAGCGCACCGCCAGCGTGTCCTCGTTGAAGCGCCAGCCGTGACAGTCCTCGCAGGCCACGCGCACGTCGGGCAGGAAGCTCATCTCGATGCGGCGCATGCCATTGCCGGCACAGGTCTCGCAGCGGCCGCCGGCCACATTGAAGGAGAAGCGCCCCGGGCCGTAGCCGCGCAGGCGCGCATCCACCGTCTCGGCGAACAGCTTGCGGATCGGGTCGAACACGCCGATGTAGCTGGCGGGGCAGGAGCGGGGTGTCTTGCCGATGGGCGTCTGGTCCACCTGCAGCAGGCGGTCCACGCTCTCCCAGCCCTGCAGGGCCCGGCAGCCGCTCGGGGCCGGGGGCTTGCGCCGCGTGCCCTTGGTCGCGAGCAGTGCACGCAGGTTCTCGTGCAGCACGCCGCGAATCAGGCTGCTCTTGCCACTGCCGCTGACGCCGCTCACGGCCACCAGGCGGTGCAGGGGAATGGCCACGTCGAGGCTGCGCAGATTGTGCAGCGTGGCGCCTTCGATGCGCAGGCTCGCGGGCGGCAGGGCGGCACGCGCCGCCTCGTCACGCAGTGCGGGCAGCGGGTGGCGCAGGGGCCGGGCCAGGAACTGCCCGGTCAGCGAGGCCGGACTCTGCTTCAGCTGTTCCAGCGTGCCCTGGGCGACGATCTCACCGCCCCGGCTGCCGGCACCGGGGCCGACATCGATCAGGTGGTCGGCCTCGGCCATGGTGGCGTCATCATGCTCCACCACGATCACCGTGTTGCCTCGTTGCTGCAGCTCCCGCAGCGTGCCGATGAGGCGGGCGTTGTCACGCGCATGCAGGCCGATGGTGGGTTCGTCCAGGATGTAGCACACGCCCTGCAGGCTGGAGCCGAGCTGGGAGGCCAGGCGGATGCGCTGGGCCTCGCCGCCGCTGAGGGTGGGCGCGGCCCGGTCCAGACTCAGATAGCCCAGCCCCACCTTGTTGAGAAAGCGCAGGCGCGCGTTGAGCTCCGGCAGCAGGTCGCGGGCGATGGCGCCCTCCTTGCGGTCGAAGCGCAGGCCGGCGATGCGGCGTTCCGCCTCCAGCACCGAGAGGGCCGTGAGGTCGGCGATGGACTGCCCTTCCAGCCGCACGGCGAGCGCCGTCGGGTTCAGGCGCCGGCCCTTGCAGGCCGGACAGCAGACGGGGGCCGGTGCGGGCGCGTCCTCGCTGCCGGTGCTCTCCAGCCAGAGTTCTTCCTCGCCCGTCTGGTCCTCGGTGAAGCTGTCGATGATTTCGCCGGTGCCGTAGCAGCTGCCGCACCAGCCGTGGCGGGAGTTGTAGGAGAACAGGCGCGGGTCCAGCTCGTCGAAACTGTCGCCGCAGGAGGGGCAGGCGCGGCGGGTGGAGAACAGCCGGTCCCCCGTACGCACGCCGTCTGCCTGCCCTGCCGGGGCGATGATCACCAGGCCATTGGCCAGGTCGAGGGCCTGATCGAGCAGGGTGCCGATGGCGGCCTCCTGCCGCGCGCTCACCTTCACGCTGCCCACGCCGATGGCGATGTCGTGTTCCTTGTAGCGGTCGAGCACCGGCCAGGGCGCGCTGGGCAGCAGGCGGCCGTCCACGCGAAGCTGCTGATACCCCCGCGCGGCGGCCCAGGCGGCGAGTTCCTTGTAGATGCCCTTGCGGCCCACCACCATCGGGGCGAACACGGCGACTTCCTGGCCGCGCCAGTCGTCGAGCACGCGCTGCAGGATCATGTCCCGGCTCTGCGGCGCGATGGCCTCGTCACAGTGCGGGCAGTGCTGGGTGCCCAGCTTCACGTAGAGCAGCCGCAGGTAGTGGTGGATCTCCGTCAGCGTGGCGACCGTGCTCTTGCGCCCGCCACGGCTGGTGCGCTGTTCGATGGCCACGGTGGGCGGAATGCCGTGGATGGCATCGACATCGGGCCGGGTGGCCGGCTCGACGAACTGGCGCGCATAGGCATTGAGGGATTCGAGATAGCGCCGCTGGCCCTCGCCGAACACGATGTCGAAGGCCAGGGTGCTCTTGCCGCTGCCGCTGACGCCGGTGATGACGGTGAACTGGTTGAGCGGAATGGCGACGTCGATGTTCTTCAGATTGTGCTCCCGGGCGTGGTGGATGCGGATGGCCGTGGGGCGTGGCAGGGCGGGCATGGCCGCGCTCGTCTCCCGCACGCTGGCCGTGCGCAGGGCCTGCAGGCTGGCCTCGTAGTCCCGCAGAGCCACAGCGGTCAGGCTCTGACCCGTGGCGATAAAACGGGCGGGGGTGCCCGTGGCCACCAGGCGGCCGCCATGGGCGCCGCCCTCCGGGCCGATGTCGATCAGCCAGTCGGCGGCACGGATCACGTCCAGGTTGTGTTCGATGATCAGCAGGGAGTGGCCCGCTTCGAGGAGCTTGCGGAAGGCGCCCAGCAGCACGCGGATGTCGTGGAAGTGCAGCCCGGTGGTGGGCTCGTCGAACAGGAACAGGATGCCGCGCGGCGCCGTCACTGCGGCCTTGGCGGACTTGCGGCCCTTGCCGGACGCGGCACGCTGCGCCTGGGCCACTTCCGCCAGATGCCCGGCCAGCTTCAGGCGCTGCGCCTCGCCACCGCTCAGGGTGGGCACGGACTGCCCCAGTTGCAGGTATTGCAGGCCGACATCCACCAGGGGTTGCAGGCACACCTGCACCGCCGGGTCATCGGCGAAGAAGGCCAGCGCCTCGCTGACCGTCATCTCCAGGATGTCGGCCATGG
>CAYQBR010000094.1:0-5215 GCA_964415735.1 uncultured Klebsiella sp.
TTCAAGGATTTCAGCAACGGCCAGTACAAAATCGTGAGCTTCTTCGCCAAGAAGGCGCGCGGGCTGATGAGTGCCTGGATCATCCGCGAGCGACCGCGCAAGGCCGAGGACCTGCTGGCCTTCGATGTCGAGGGCTATCGCTTCGACCCGGAGCAGTCGACCGCCGATGCGCCGGTGTTCCTGCGTCGGGAAGCCTGAGTCATGGAGCTGCCTTTCAGTCAGGCCTGCGAGAACAACAAGGCGCCGATCCTGGCCGTGCTGCAACGGCACTTCACGCGTCCCGGACGTGTCCTGGAGATTGCCGGCGGCACCGGTCAGCATGCCGAACACTTCGCTGCGGCCATGCCCTGGCTGCACTGGCAGAGCACCGATGTGCCCGCCAATGTCGCCACGCTGAATCTGCGTCTCACCGCCGCCGCGCTGCCCAACCTGCCGCCGGCCCGGCCACTGGATGTCACCCAGGCCGACTGGGGCCAGCGTGGCATCGATTACCTGTTCAGCGCCAACAGCCTGCACATCATGCCCGCGAGTGCCGTGGAGGCGTTCTTCCAACCGCTGCCCGATGTGCTGGCGCCCGGCGCCATCGTCTGTGTGTATGGCCCGTTCAAATACGGCGGCGAATTCACCACGCCGAGCAATGCGCAGTTCGATCAGTGGCTGAAGGAAAGGAACCCGGCGAGCGGGATACGGGACGTGGAGACAGTGCAGGCACTGGCGGCCGCCGCAGGACTGAGCCTGGTGGAGGACAACGCGATGCCCGCGAACAATCAGCTGCTGGTGTGGCGCCGGGGAAACGCGGTCTGAGCGCAACGCCGCTGCGCGAACTCAGCCTTCGCGCAGCGGGGGCAGTTCGACGGTGGTCTCACGAATCCATTCGCGCCAGATGGACACCAGCAGCGCCATCAGCACCGGGCCGATGAACAGGCCGACAATTCCCATGGTCTTCACCCCGCCGATCAGCCCGAAGAAGGTCGGCAGGAAGGGCAGCTTCACCGGGCCGCCCACCAGTTTCGGCCGCAGCGTCTTGTCGACGATGAACAGCTCGATGGTCCCCCAGGCCAGCAGGCCGAGGCCGGCCGTGATGTCCCCTGTGCCCACCAGATAGACCGAGATCAGCGTGAAGCTCAGCGGAGCCCCGCCAGGGATCAGCGCCAAGAAGCCGGTGGCCACGCCGAAGGCCACGGGCGAAGGCACACCCGCGATCCAGTAGGCGATGCCCAGCACCACGCCCTCGCCGATGGCGATGATGGTCATGCCCATCACGGTGGAGGTCACCGTGGCCGGCACGACGCGCGAATAGCGCTGCCAGCGCTCCGGCAGCACACGCTCGCCCACCGTGTCGAGCTGGCTCGAGAGGGACTGACCGTCCTTGTAGAGAAAGAACAGGGTGATCAGCATGAACACCAGGGTGAGCAGCAGTCCCGCCAGCCCCCAGCCTGCACTGAGCACGAAGCGCGAGATGCCGGTGATCTGTTCGCCGCTCACCAGGCTCACGACCACGCCCAGTTGCTGCGGTTCGCCCAGGTACTGCGTCCATTGCTCGGCCAGCCATTCTCCCGCCAGCGGCAGGGCCTGCACCCACTGCGGGGCCGGGGCGCCATACTGGTTCGCGTGGGTGAGCCAGCTCACCGCCGTGTCGAATTCGTTGAGCGCAAACGAGAAGGCGATGGCCAAGGGAATCAGGATGCCCAGAACCATGGCGGTGACCGCGATGGAGGCGGCCAGGGTCGTGCTGCCACCGCAGCGCTGCAGCAGTCGCAGGTAGAGGGGCCAACTGGCGAAGCAGATGATCAGTGCAGCCAGCACCGGCACCAGAAAGCCGATGAAGAAATACACGCCTGCCGCGAGAATCAGCAGCAGCAGCGCACGCGCAACGGCGACATTGGTGAAGACGGGCATGGGGCGAAGGGCTCCTGAGAGACTGGCCACTGAAAGCACGCGACCCCGGATGGGGCGGGCGCAGTATACCCAGACTGCTCGATTCTTGTGCGCTGCTCTCAGCAGATTTTCTGCAGGGTCTGCAGGCGCACGTCCACGCTCAGATCCAGTGTCTGCAGGGCCGCCACCCGGGCCTTGCCATCGGCGCTGGCGCGAAACAGGTGTGGCGTCATCAGCAGCAGGTCGGCGATCTCCTGCGGCGTCGCCAGCGTCAGGTCGAAACGCACCGTCTCCTCCCGCAGCAGGGCAAAGCCCTGGGGCAGTGCGGGCGGGGTGTCGCGTTCAGGTTTCAGCTGCGGGTAGATCAGCTCGCGCAGCTGCAGCAGATGCCCCGGCCCTGGGTCCGCCTGCAGCAACACACCGCCCGGCGCGAGCACACGGTGAAATTGCGGGTACACCGGAAAGCCGAACAGGCACAGCACGCGATCCAGTGTGCCCGCCTGCACCGGCAGATTGGCATTGCTGCCCACCACCCAGGTGGCCGCGCGCTGCTGCTTCGCGGCGGCGAGCACGGCCCACTTGGAGATGTCCAGCCCGAGCAGGGCCAGGGGCTGCGTGCTTGCCGCGGCCAGCGCCCGCAGATAGAAACCTTCGCCACAGCCGGCGTCGAGCACGCTCAACGGCTCGTCTGCCGCTTGCGGGGCGTCCTGCAGCAGGCTGGCGCAGACGGCCGCGGCCAACGGCTGATAATGCCCTGCCGTCAGGAAGCGCCGGCGCGCGGCCACCATCTCCTTGCTGTCGCCCGGGTCGCGCGAGCGCTTGTGCTGCACCGGCAGCAGATGGACATGACCTTCGCGGGCGCAGTCGAAGCTGTGCCCGCTACCGCAGCGCCAACTGCCGCCTGCACGTTCCAGCGGCAGATGACACAGGGGGCAGGCCAGCGCCGCAAAGGCAGAAACGCTCATGTCAGCCGCGCCTCAGACATCGAGGCCGTAGAGCGTGCCGAACTTGGCGTGGACATAGCGCACGAAGGGCGCGGCTGTCAGTTCCTGCCCGGTGGCCCGGCGACACAGCTCGGGCGCATCGAAGCGGCTGCCGTGCCGGTGAATGTGATGGCGCAGCCAGGCCAGCAGGCGCTTGACCTCGCCACGGGCCAGCTCCTCGGCGATGCCGGCGTCCTGCTGCTGCGCACTCGCCATGAACATGGCGGCGTAGAGATTGCCCAGGGTGTAGGTGGGGAAATAGCCGAACGCGGCCTGCGACCAGTGCACGTCCTGCAACACGCCCTGGGCATCATCCGGAGGCGTGATGCCCAGCAGGGCCTGCATGCCGTCGCGCCAGGCCTGGGGCAGGTCACGCACCTGCAGGTCCCCGCGCACCAGTGCCTGCTCCAGTTCGAAGCGCAGAATGATGTGCATGTTGTAGGTCAGCTCGTCGGCCTCGACGCGAATCAGCGAGGGCTGCACCTTGTTGATGGCCCGGTGGAACTGCGTGAGGGACACCTGGCCCAGCTGCGCGGGGAAGTGGCGCTGCAGCGTGGCGTAGTGCTTCTGCCAGTAGCCAAGGCTGCGGCCCACCTGATTCTCGAACAGCCGCGACTGGCTCTCGTGGATGCCCGACGAGGTGCCCTGTGCCAGCGGCGTGCGCGCGAGTGCCGGGGCGATGCCCTGTTCGTAGAGCGCGTGGCCGCTCTCATGCAGCGTGGCGAAAATGGCGGAGGTGGCGAACTCCGGCTGATAGCGCGTGGTGATGCGCACATCGTCGATGCCGAAGCTGGTGCTGAACGGGTGCTGCACCTCGGCCAGATGCCCGCGCGTGAAATCGTAGCCCACCGACTCGGCGGCGTGCCGGCAGAAGGCCCGCTGCGCGTCGATGTTGAAATCCTGGTACAGAATGCGGTCGTCGATGGCATCGAGCCGCTCGCTGATGGCCTGGATCAGCGGCACCGTCTCGCGCTTGACTGTGGCGAAGATCTCGCGCACGGCGGCCGTCTTCATCCCGCGCTCATACTGGTTCAGCAGGGCATCGTATGGCTCGTCGGTGTAGCCCAGGATCTGCGCGCTCTGTCGCGCAATCTCGACCGTGCGTTCCAGGTGCGGCTGAAACGCAGCGAAGTCCTTGCGTTCGCGCGCAGCCGCCCAGGCCGCTCCTGCTGCGCCGGTGACCTCACTGCGCCAGCGCACGAACTCGGCCGGAAAGCGCCGCTCCTCATCGAACTGCCGCCGCACGAAGCGCAGCAGCCAGGCCGCGTCGCTGTCGGGCGCGGCACTCACCTGCTCCTGTTCGGCGGCGGCGAGCAGATCGGCCATGCGCGTGCTGGTGGCCATCTCGTGGGCAAGTTGATTCAGCGTGGTGAGCTGCTGCGTGCGCCCCGCATTGCCCTGCACGGGCATGCCGGTCTCGCGATCCCAGTAAAGCACAGCGGCTGCCTTGTGCAGATCGTCGAGGGTGTGCAGCTGTTGCAGCAGGGCGTGGTAATGCGGATGCGCGTCGCTCATGAGCCTGTACCGCCGGTGTCGGACTCCATGCTGCGGTTCACGCCCAGCGCGCTCCAGGCCTGACAGGTCGGCATCACTTCCAGCGTGTTGATGTTGACGTGCGCCGGCACCGAGTTCACCCAGTGGATGATCTGCGCCACATCGTCGGCGCTGAGCGGACGCGTGCCTTCATAGACGCGGTCGGCCCGTGCCACGTCGCCCTTGAAGCGCACGGTGGAGAAATTGGTGTCGGACATGCCCGGCTCGATATTGGTCACGCGCACGCGCCGCCCCAGCAGGTCGGCGCGCAGGGCGCGGGAGAAGTTCTGCACGAAGGCCTTGGTGGCGCCATAGGCATTGCCGCCCGGATAGGGCCAGTTGCCCGCGGTGGAACCGATGTTGATGATGTGGCCGCTGTTGCGCTCGACCATGCCCGGCAGCACCGCGCGGGTGACGCGCAGCAGGCCGGTGACATTGGTGTCGATCATGGTTTCCCAGTCGCTGAAGTCGGCCTTGTGCGCCGGCTCCAGCCCCAGCGCCAGGCCGGCGCTGTTCACCAGCACGTCGATGGCGCGCAGCGCCTCGGGCAGCCCCTCAAAGAAGGCGTCCACCGAGCTTTGCTGCGTGACATCCAGCGCCGCGGCGTGCACCTGGCACTGGCCGGCCAAGGAGGCCGCCAGAGCTTGCAGCTTGTCGAGACTGCGCGCCGCCAGAATCAGCGCGCAGCCATCCTGGGCGAAGCGCCGGGCGGTGGCCTCGCCGAAGCCTGAGGACGCGCCGGTGATCATCACGATTCGGGGCATCGTCAGGCTCCCCTTCAGGCCAGCTTCAGGGGCAGGCGCGTGAGCACCTGTCCGGTG
>CAYQBR010000095.1:0-5188 GCA_964415735.1 uncultured Klebsiella sp.
CCGATGGCACGGTGTTCGCGGCCGAAGGCCCGAACTCGCTGAGCCAGGCCGGTGGCGCCTTCACCAAGTACTCGGCCCGTTGATCGATCAGGGCCGCGCGGGGAGTGCCGCGCGGCCGTCTTTCAGGAGCATCGCATGAAGCACGCAGCAAGGGCTTTGGCATTCGGGTCAGCGATCCTGCTGGGGCAGATTGCCCTGGCCCAGGCACCCTCGGCGACCGACGCGCACGCCGCCCACGGGCACGAGCACGCTCACGCCGCCGATGCGGCCTTGAGTCTGAATGCCGGGGAACCCTGGCAGACGGATGAGCCGCTGCGGCGCGGCATGCTGCAGATCCGCGTGGCCAGCGCCATGCTGGCCCCGGCCTTCGCAGCCGCGCAGCTCTCGCAGCCGCAGGCGACGCAACTGGCCGAGGCGGTGCGCGGCAGCGTCAACACCATGATTGCGCAGTGTCAGCTGCCGGCGGATGCCGATGCCAATCTGCATGTCATCCTCGGTCGGCTGCTGGCTGCAGCCGCCGCTCTGGAAAACTCACCGCTGGCGCAGGACGGTCTGCCCGCCATCCAGGCGGCGCTGCAGGACTACGGTCACTACTTCGCTCACCCCGGCTGGCAAGAAGCGCCCGTCGCGGATGAGCACGCCCATCACTGAACCGCGCCAGCCCGGCTCAGCGCCGGGTGGGCTGCAGCGGTTTGCGGAATTTCACCGTCATGCGGTCGCTCTCGCCGATCGCCATGTACTTCGCTCTGTCGGTATCCCCCAGTCGCAGCGTGGGCGGCAGCGTCCACACGCCCTCCGGATGGTCCTTGGTGTCCAGCGGATTGGCATTGATCTCGGACGTCGCCACCAGCTCGAAACCCGCCTGCGTGGCCAGTTCGATCACATAGTCCTGGGTCACATAGCCCGTGGTCTCCATGACCTCCATGCTGCTGCCCTCGGGGGCGCGGTGTTCCACGATGCCCAGAATCCCGCCTGGCTTGAGCGCGGCATAGAACGCGGCGAAGTGCTCCTTCTGCGTGCCGGCCATGATCCAGTTGTGCACATTGCGGAAGCTCATCGCCAGGTCGGCAGAGCCGGGCGGGGCAATCTGCGTCTCGGAGGGCGGGTAGAGGTGGGTGACGCGCACTTCGCCATACAGCTCCGGGTTGGCCGCCAGCATCGCCTGATACGCCTCCAGCATCGGCGGCTGGTAGCTCAGATGCGAGCGCGGCGAGAAATGGGCGCCGTAGTAGACCCCGTTGCCCTTGAGGAAGGGCGCGATGATCTCGGTGTACCAGGCGCCGCCGGGCAGGATCTCGATGACCGTCTGGCCCGAGGAGAGGCCGAAGAACTGCAGCGTTTCCACCGGGTGCCGGGCGGCATTGCGGGCGATATTGGCCGCGCTGCGGTGCTCGCCGGTGATCAGGGCCTGCAGGCGGGCTGCATCGGACTGCTGGGCCTGGCTCTGCCCGGCCGCGAGGCTCAGCAGGGCTGCGGTGCTCAGGGCCAGCAGGGGGCGCCAGGCGAAGGGGAACGTGCTTCTTGTTGTTGTGTGCATCGTGGTCTCCAGAAATGACAGGGGGTTCAAGGGGTAGCAGTCTGTTCGTGCGCCTGCAGCCGTGCAGGGGAGGCCAGGTGACGCCAGGCCTGTTCCAGCAGGCGGCCCAGAGTCTCGCGGTCGATTCTGGCCAGATCGATCAGCACCATCGGGTAATTCACATAGGCCTCGGTGAGATGAAACACCTCCGGGGCCTGTACAAGCAAGCGTTCGCGCTCGGCGAGGTCGCAGCGGGTGACGAGCCAGCCCTCGGCATCGGAGCGCAGCCGGGCCAGCAGGCGGCCATCCAGGGTCAGGGCAGGGGTGCCCTGGGCGGTGCTGACTTCCACGCCGGGCAGGCGGGTGGCGAGTTCGACGGCGACGAGAAAGGGGCCGCGGTCAGAGGGGGTGCTCATGTGGGGGGACTCCTGTGGTGTTCATGTTCGTGATTGTGCCCGGCGCAGCGCCGACCTTGCAGGCGCAGGGTCACGGCTCCTGCACCTTCACCCAGTGGCCTTTCTCCTGCACGACTTCGAAGCGCGCCCATTGGCGGAACTCGCTGCGCAGGCAGAGGCCGGTCTCCCAGGCGCCGTCGCCGGCCAGGACCTTGTAGATGACCTGATCCTTGCCGGGCGGTGCGCCTTCGGCGGCGTCGATGATCTGGCGCACGCTCCACTGGCGGCCCAGGCGGCCGTTGCTGTAACAGTGACCGGGCAGGATCTGCGCCGGGTGCAGGGTGTCGCGTGCCGCATTCTCCCGCGCCAGCTCCAGCAGCTCGGTCAGGCCGTCCACGGTGATGTCGACGTAGGAATCCAGCTGCTGCATGGCGGCCGCGAAGTCTTCCTGGGTCAGTTCCAGATCGCGCAGCGCGGGTGCTGGCAGGGCGGTGGGGGAGTGACGCTTGCCCAGTGCCGCCGGGTAGCGCCGCCACGTGAAGGCGTAGTTGAAGAGAAACGCCATCAGCAGGAGGCACAGCCCATTGCCCAGCACGGGCATGAGCACATAGTCGAAGCCCAGGGCCTGGATGTCGGGGCCGCCGATGACGGCGGTGAGGGCCGTGGCACCGCCGGGCGGATGCAGACAGCGCAGGTAGTACATGACGCCCACCGCCAGACCGACAGCGGTGGCGCCGGCCAGCAGCGGCGTTGGAATGAGTCGCGCACAGGCCACGCCAAGCAGGGCAGAGAGGACATTGCCCCCGAGCACGGGCCAGGGCTGCGAAAGCGCCCCGTGGGGCACGGCGAACAGCAGCACGGCGCTCGCCCCCATGGAGGCCACCACCAGGGTCCGGCTGGCGGGTTCGCTCAGCACGTGAGCACTCAGTCCGTACACCAGCAGGATGCCGAGGAAAGCGCCCAAGGCACTGAGCAGTTTCTCGGCATGACTGGTGGTATTGCGTTCGAGCCCGAGCAGGGCCCGCCAGGGGGAGCCAGAATTCATGAAGCGGCGCTTTTGCTGGTTGCGGGGCCGCTAGTCTAGCCGGCTCGTCCGCGTTTGGCGATTCAGCCCGCCAGGCCCTGCACGGCGGGCAGCAGGAGCAGCACGCACAGGGCGCTGCTGCTGCCCAGGGTGGCGCCGGCCAGGATGTCGGTGGGGTAGTGCACGCCCAGCAGCACGCGGCTCATGCCGACCAGGCTCGCCCAGACGTAGCACAGGGGGGCCAGAGGGGGATAGCAGTGCAGCACCAGCGTCGCGAAGAGAAAGCCCGCCGCCGTGTGCCCGGAGGGGAAGCTGAACTGGTCCGACGGCGTGATGGCGGCGCGGAAGGACTGCAGGCCGACGGCGGGCCGGTCCCGGCGAATGCTGTTCTTCAGCACCCAGTAAAGGGCGCGCTCCAGCGCGAAGCCTGCCGCCACCACCGTGAAGAAGTGCTGGCCGCGCGCGGCGTCCAGCAGCAGGGCCGTCAGCGCGGCCAGGACATACAGCAGCCCGTCGCCGGTGTGCGAGATCCAGCGGATGGCCTTGTAGCGAGAGACGCGCAGGCTCCCATGCAGCCAGGTGAAGGTGAAACGGTCGAAGCGGTCAACGTGGCGTATCACGGCGTTCATCGGCAACTCCTGTGCTGGGGTTGGGGAAGGACAGGGCCGGGGGCGCGCGGCGCGGCAGCTCGGCCAGCAGGCTGTCGAGCGTTTCCTGGATCGCCTTGCCCCCATAAGGTTCGCAGCCGCGCGCCGTCAGGGCGGCGTTGTAGTCCTGCAGCGCTGCACGACACTGGTCGTCCCGGGCGAAGAATGTCTGCAGCACCTCGACACTCGCGCGTCGCGCATTCATGCCGCAGCCTGAGCGTTCCAGAAACAGGGCGTTGACCTGCTGCTCGAACTGGCCGGTCATCGGCAGCGCCAGCAGAGGCTTGTGCAGGTAGAGACATTCGCTCATGAGTGTGAAGCCGGCGGTGGCGATCACCGAGCGGCAGCGGGCGAGGTCCTGCACGAAGGCATCGCCGCTGAAGGCGCGGTAGTGGATGTTGCCGTCCACGCGCTCGGCGTGATGGCCATAGACGTGGAAGGTTCTGTCCTCGAAGAACCTGAGCGCGTAGATCAGCGAATCGAAAGCGCTGGTGACATACACCACATGGAAGTCCTCGTTCGCCGGCTGCAGATCGAGCACTTGTTGCCGCACGATGGGCGGGAAGATGCGCGTGCGCGGATGCGTGCTCGGCCCCTGTTCCAGCGAGGTGGCCAGGGCGATGTCCGGGCGCGGAATCATCAGCGCGATGATCAGCCGGGTGAGCCACTTGTCCAGCAGCAGCGAAGCCGGCACCCGGAACTTCATGTCGCGCAGGCGGTGTTGATTGTCGAGACTGAGCAGCGGGATGTTGCGCCAGCGGGCCAGCCAGGCCGTGGCAGGTTCGAAGTCGGTGATCACGAGTTCGGGCTGAAAGTGATCGAACAATTGGCGCAGCGCGCGATTGCGGGCAATGGCCTTGCGGGCGCGGTGCAGATTGTGCGCGAGCGTGCCGAGAGCACTGACACGATTGTCGCGGCTGACGATGTGCAGGCCTTCGATCTCGAGGCAGTCGAACTCGTCCTTCAGTGACGCGTAACTGCGGTCATACGCCACCACGCGCACGTCGTGGCCCTTGTCGAGCAGATGACGCACCATTTCCCGTGCCCTGCTCGTGTGTCCGGAGCCCTCTCCGGAGACGCCGTAAACGATTCGGCTCATCGGTCACCTCACTGTTTGCTGGAGACTGTCTGCTGTGCTTTTCAATGCGGGCATCCTGGCACAGTCGCATGACAGTTTGATGGCAGCGCAGGGCGTGGCGACGCGGGCGTTCTGGGGTACACTGCGCAGCGGTCACGAACCGACAAGCGCCGCATTCGCGCAGCCCACAACAAGAAGGAGGCGGCAGCACGCCCGCACAGGATCGATTCCCCATGAAACTCCCGTTCATCGACGTGTTCACTCTGCTTGTCTATCTGTCGGTCGTGCTGGCCATCGGGGTGCATTTCGGGCGGCGCAACACGTCCACGGAAGAGTACTTTCTGGGCGGTCGACAGTTCGCCGGCTGGGTGGTCGGCCTGAGTCTGGTGGGCACCTCCATCAGCAGCGTCACCTTCCTGGCCTATCCGGCCGACGGCTTCAAGACGGCGTGGCTGCGCTATCTGCCCAATCTCATGCTGCCGCTGGCGGCGCTGCTCGCCGTGCGTTACTTCATCCCGATCTTTCGTC
>CAYQBR010000096.1:0-5183 GCA_964415735.1 uncultured Klebsiella sp.
TGACTTATTCAGACTTCGTGAAGGAAGTGCGTGCAGGCCAGGTGCGCTCCGTCACGATTGCCGGCATCTCAGTCACCGGGCGTCGCATGGACAATACGCAGTTCACCACGACCATCCCCATGATCGGCGACGATCAGCTGATGAACGATCTCTTCAACAATGGCGTCGAGATTGTCGGATCTGAGCCCGAGCGGCAGAGCATCTGGTCGCAGCTGCTGGTCGCCAGCTTCCCGATCCTGATCATCATCGGCCTGTTCTTCTTCTTCATGCGCCAGATGCAGGGCGGCGGTGCGGGCGGCAAGGGCGGCCCGATGTCCTTCGGCAAGAGCAAGGCCAAGCTGCTGGGTGAGGATCAGATCAAGGTGACCTTCGCCGACGTGGCCGGTGTGGACGAAGCCAAGGAAGACGTGAAGGAGCTGGTGGACTTCCTGCGCGAGCCGGACAAGTTCCAGCGCCTTGGCGGCAGAATTCCCCGCGGCATCCTGATGGTCGGCCAGCCCGGCACGGGCAAGACCCTGCTGGCCAAGGCCATTGCCGGCGAGGCCAAGGTGCCTTTCTTCTCGATCTCGGGTTCCGACTTCGTCGAGATGTTCGTGGGTGTCGGCGCGTCTCGCGTGCGTGACATGTTCGACCAGGCCAAGAAGCAGTCGCCCTGCATCATCTTCATCGACGAGATCGACGCCGTGGGTCGTCACCGGGGTGCCGGACTCGGCGGCGGGCACGACGAGCGCGAGCAGACACTGAACCAGTTGCTGGTGGAAATGGACGGTTTCGAGGCCAATGACGGCATCATCGTGATCGCCGCCACCAACCGCCCCGATGTGCTTGACCCTGCGCTGCTGCGTCCTGGCCGCTTCGACCGTCAGGTGGTCGTCGGCCTGCCTGATATCCGTGGCCGCGAACAAATTCTCAAGGTGCACATGCGCAAGGTGCCCATCGATGAGCGCGTCAATGCGGCGGTGATTGCCCGTGGCACGCCTGGCTTCTCCGGTGCCGATCTGGCCAACCTGGTGAACGAGGCAGCCCTATTCGCTGCCCGCAGCAATCGCAAGCTGGTCACCATGGAAGAATTCGAGAAGGCCAAGGACAAGATCATGATGGGCGCCGAGCGCAAGTCCATGGTCATGTCCGACAAGGAAAAGCTCAATACGGCGTATCACGAGTCCGGTCATGCCATCGTCGGTCGACTGGTGCCCGAGCATGATCCTGTCTACAAGGTCAGCATCATCCCGCGCGGTCGCGCGCTTGGCGTCACCATGTTCCTGCCCGAGGAAGACCGCTACAGCCTGAGCAAGCAGGGCATTCTCAGCATGATCTGCAGCCTTTACGGAGGTCGTATCGCCGAGGAAATGACCCTGGGCAGCGAAGGCGTCACCACGGGTGCCTCCAATGACATCCAGCGCGCCACCGACATGGCACGCAACATGGTCACCAAGTGGGGGCTGTCGGAAAAGCTCGGGCCGCTGATGTATGCCGAAGACGACGGCGAGGTGTTCCTCGGCCGTGGCACGTCCTCGCAGTCGAAGGCGCATTCGGGTGAAACTGCCAAGGTCATCGACGAAGAGATCAAGCGCATCATCGACGAGTGCTACGGCAAGGCCAAACGACTGCTGGAAGAGAACCGCGACAAGCTGGAACTGATGAAGGATGCCCTGCTGGAATACGAGACCATCGATGCCGATCAGATCAACGACATCATGGCCGGCATGAAGCCCAGGCCGCCGGCTGACTGGTCACAGAGTGATTCCGGTTCCGGCTCCGCGCGCTCCAGCGGTCGCAGTGCCGAGACCTCTGCGGACAGCCCCATCGGAGGCCCGGCCAGCGAAGTCTGACTGGCGAATTGCAGGACATCTGAGTGGACGGCACTTTCCTCAAGGTCGGTGAACATCTCATCGACCTTTCCGTTCCCGTCGTCATGGGAATCGTCAACGCCACCCCCGACTCGTTTTCCGACGGGGGCAGGCTCGCTGCCGGTGCATCCGCCGGGTTCCAGGTTTCGGTCGACAAGGCGCTGGCGCTGGCTGAGCGCATGCTGCAGGACGGCGCTGCTCTCATCGATGTGGGAGGCGAGTCCACGCGACCCGGGGCTGCCAGTCTCTCCGAACAGGAGGAGCTGGACCGGGTCATTCCGGTGATCGAGGCCATTCGCGACCGGCTCGACATCGCCATCTCTGTGGACACCAGCACGCCGGCCGTCATGGTGGAAGCCATCGCGGCTGGAGCGGGGCTTGTCAACGACGTGCGCGCGCTGCGGCGGCCGGGGGCGCTGGCCGCCGTCGCCGGACGGGATGTCGCGATCTGTCTGATGCACATGCGTGGCGAGCCCGGCACCATGCAGCAGGATCTTGATTACCAGGACGTCGTGGCAGAGGTGCAGGCCTTTCTCGCGGAGCGTGTCGAAGTCTGTGTCGAGCACGGCATTGCGCGCTCACGCCTCGTGCTTGACCCGGGCTTTGGTTTCGGCAAGAGCGTCGAGCAGAATTACCGGCTCCTGCGAGAGCTGCCGCAGATGCGGGCACTGGATCTGCCGCTGCTGGTCGGCATGTCGCGCAAGTCCATGCTCGGGGCAGTGACCGGGCGAGCGGTCGGCGAGCGTGTGCATGCTGGCGTTGCGGCCAGTGTCCTCGCGCTGCAGGGCGGCGCCGCGATCATCCGTACCCATGACGTGGCGCCGGTCATCGACGCCATCAGAATTCAGCGCGCCTTCGCCGGCGCATGCCAGTGAACAGACAGGTAGTAAGGGAATGAAGAACAAGAAGGCAGAGAAGAAATACTTCGGAACTGACGGCATTCGTGGTCGCGTTGGCGAGCACCCCATCACGCCGGACTTCATGCTGAAACTGGGCTGGGCCGCCGGCAAGGTGTTCGCCAAGTCCGATCGTGCGCGCAGCAAGATCCTGATCGGCAAGGACACGCGCATTTCGGGCTACATGTTCGAGGCGGCCCTGGAGGCGGGCCTCACGGCAGCGGGCGTCGACATCAATTTGCTCGGTCCGATGCCCACGCCCGCCGTGGCCTATCTCACGCGGACTTTCCACGCGCAGGCGGGCATCGTCATCAGTGCCTCGCACAATGCCTTCGAGGACAATGGCATCAAGTTCTTCTCGGGGGACGGCTCCAAGTTGCCGGACGAACTGGAGTTCGCCATCGAGGAATATCTGGAGCGGCCCATCACCACCGTCGAGTCCCAGTTGATCGGCAAGGCCTCGCGCATCACCGATGCCAGTGGTCGCTACATCGAATACTGCAAGGGCACAGTGCCTTCGGAAATGAAACTGGCCGGCCTCAAGCTCGTGGTGGATTGCGCCAATGGCTCCACCTATCACATCGCCAGCAATGTGTTTCGCGAACTGGGCGCCACGGTGAAGACCATCGGCGCCTCGCCCAATGGCCTCAACATCAATGATCAGTGTGGCTCGACCTGCACGGAAGCGCTGGTGCGCGAAGTGCTGGCCGAAAAGGCGGATCTTGGCGTGGCCTTCGATGGCGACGGGGACCGTCTGATCATGGTGGATCACTTGGGCAATGTGGTGGATGGTGACGAGATTCTCTATGTGATCGCCCGTGACAAGCGCCGCCGCAATGTCGATTTCGGCGGAGTCATCGGCACGCTGATGAGCAATCTCGGGCTGCAGCTGGGGTTGGAAGCGCTGGACATTCCCTTCGCGCGCGCTGCCGTTGGCGATCGCTACGTGATGGCGGAACTCAAGCAGCGACAGTGGGAGCTGGGTGGAGAATCGTCGGGCCATATCATCTGTCTGGACGTGTCCACCACCGGCGATGGCATCGTCTCCGCGTTGCAGACGCTTTACGCGATGATCAGCACCGGGTCGAGTCTGCATGAGCTGCGCAGCAAGATGCTCAAGTTCCCGCAGACCATGATCAACGTGAAGGTGACAGACAAGAAACGTCTGGACTCGGCTCCTGCGATTCGCGAGGCCGTGACTGCCGTGGAAGCCACGCTTGGCCGCAAGGGGCGGGTGTTGCTGCGACCCTCGGGCACTGAACCGGTGGTGCGCGTGATGGTGGAGGGTGAGGACGCGGCGCTGGTGAAGCGACTTGCCGAGGAGCTTGCAGAGCAGGTGCGCCTGCATGCATGAGTCGCGGCACCGGTCGCCTCAGGTTGCAAGCCCCAGGCAACTTGGTTATATTTGCGCCCCGTTTTCCCGATGTCAGACGCACCTCTGCACAAGGTTATGTGAATGCGCCGAAGTCTAGTCGCCGGTAACTGGAAAATGCACGGTTCCGGCGCCATGATCACCGGACTGTTGCAGGCACTGGTTCAGGGGCTTGGCGACGAGCAGGAAGGTGCGGAAGTGGTGGTTTGTCCCCCGGCTCCCTATCTTCCCCTTTGTCAGCAGCTGTTGCAGGGTCGTGCGATCACCGTGGGAGCGCAGAACGTTCATGCGCAGGCGAGCGGTGCCTTCACGGGCGATGTGTCTGCGGCGATGCTGGCCGAGTTCGGTGTGCGCTACGTGATAGCGGGTCATTCGGAACGACGTCGCTACGCGGGTGAAACCGACGCCGAAGTGGCGCAGAAGTGCGAAGCCGCGATTCTCGCGGGCATAGCGCCCATCGTCTGCGTGGGGGAATCGCTCGAAGAGCGCGAGTCCGGGCAGGCTGAAACGGTGGTGGCGAGACAGCTGCGTGCAGTGCTGGGGCATTGTGACAGCGAGTCCCTCGGGCAGCTGGTGGTAGCCTACGAGCCGGTCTGGGCCATAGGCACTGGCAGGACAGCCACGCCGGAACAAGCGCAGGCCATGCATGCCTTCATCAGGCGTGTGCTGCAGGAATGCAGTGCCAGCCTTGCCGAGGCCGTGAGAATTCTCTACGGTGGCAGTGTGACGGCAGAGAATGCAGCGCAGTTGTTCGCGCAGCAGGACATAGACGGTGGTTTGGTGGGCGGTGCGTCCCTCAAGCCGGAAGAATTCATCTCGATTTGCAAGAGTGTGGGCAGGCAATGGAAACCTTGGTAATCGTCGTGCACGTGATCGTCGCCATCGCGATCGTCGGACTGGTGCTTCTGCAACAGGGCAAGGGCGCTGACGCGGGAGCGGCATTCGGCAGTGGTGCATCGCAGACAGTGTTCGGCAGTGCGGGTTCGGGCAATTTTCTGACGCGCTCCACCTCCATCGCCGCCACGATCTTCTTCATCACCAGCCTGACGCTGGCGATTTTCGCGA
>CAYQBR010000097.1:0-5142 GCA_964415735.1 uncultured Klebsiella sp.
GCGCAATCAGCGCGTGCAGGCACTGCACCAGGCTGGCGGTGGAGCAGGGCGTGCCCACCTGATCATCGACCACGCGCAGTGAGTCGCGCTCACGCATCAGCCGCAGCATGGTCTTCATGAAATTCTGCTGCCACGGCGAATACAGCCAGGCCGTGCGCACGATGGTGGAACGCTCGGGCAGCAGCTGCGCCAGCGCACGCTCGCCCGCCAGCTTGCTGTGGCCGTAAACGCTCAGCGGCGCCACGGGAGCATCGACACGATACGGCCGGTTGTGCAGCCCGTCGAAGACGAAGTCGGTGGAGATGTGAATCAGCTGCGTGCCGGAATCGCGCGCCCACAGCGCCAGGTGGCGCACGCCGTGCTCGTTGATGGCGAAGGCCTGGTCGGACTGCGACTCAGCCAGATCCACCGCCGTGAAGGCGGCTGCGTTGATCACGATGTCGGGCTGCAGGGCATCGAGGGTGGTCTTGACGCTGGCGGCGTCGGTGATGTCCATGTCGCTGCGCGTCAGCGGCAGCAGCACGTGCTCCTCGAACAGGGCGGAGCGCATGAGGGTCTGACCAAGCTGGCCGTTCGCTCCTGCAATCGCGATGCGGTGTCCCATGTTATGTTCCCGTGGCGCTGCTCAGCGCGATTCGTACACGGCGGCCTCAGCAAGGGGGCGCCCCTCACGATCCTTGGCAGAGAGCACCGGCTCGGCGATGCCCAGTTCCGCCAGCGGCCAGTCGATGCCCAGGGCCGGGTCGTTCCACAACAACGAGTGTTCGTCCTGGGGCGCGTAGTAGTCGGTGCACTTGTACACCATCTCCGCGCTGTCGCTGGTGACCAGAAAGCCGTGGGCGAAGCCCGGCGGCACCCAGAGCTGGCGGTGATTGTCCGCCGAAAGCCGCACGCCCACCCAGCGCCCGAACGTGGGGGAGTGGCGACGCATGTCCACGGCCACATCGAGAATCTCCCCGGCGATCACCCGCACCAGCTTGCCCTGGGGCTGCTGCAGCTGATAGTGCAGGCCGCGCAGGATGCCCTTGCCCGACTTGCTGTGATTGTCCTGCACGAAACGCAGTCCGGGTGCGATGTCGGCGAAGCTGCTTTCACGCCAGGTCTCCATGAAGAAGCCGCGATGGTCGCCATGGACAGTGGGTTCGCAAAGGATGACGTCGGGAATCGCGGTGGGAGTCAGTTTCACGCTGGGGCCTGTATCAGTGCTTCTGTGCAAGTTGAGAAAGAATGCCGGGCAGCTCGTCGGCGAAGGAGCCGGCCGGATTGTAACCCAATTCTTTCTGCAGCTTCTCGCAGGAAAACACCTTGTCGGTGGTGAGCGCCTGGTAGGAACGCAGCCCCGGCGCGTTGCGCAGTCGCAGCACGCGGCTGAGCACTTCCACCCCGGCTGCCCCGCACCACAGCAGCGTCAGAGGCATGGACCAGCCCGGCACCGACCGCCCGAGCGCACGCCGAATCGTCAGCTCCAGCCCCTTCATGGTGTAGGTCTTGCCATCGGTGACGGTATAGATCTGCCCATTGGCGCGGGGCGACTCCGCCGCCAGCAGCGCTGCTTCGCACAGATCGCGGTTGCCCACCAGCGAAAGCGAGGCGCTGGGCACAGGCAGGGGGGGGAACAGGCCGCGCTGCAGCAGCCGCACCATGCCCAGCAGATTGCCCTTCATGCCCAGGCCATAGACATTGACGGGCCGCAGACAGACCACCTCGATGGCCCCCGCATGGGACGCCGCCAGCAGCAGCGCCTCGGCATCGTGCTTGGCCCGACCATAGGCCGTGAGCGGCTCGGGACGGGTGGCATCGGCCAGGGCACTGCTGAAGAAGACGATGCGCCGCACCCCCGCCGCGATGGCCGCTTCCAGCAGGCAGCGGGTGCCATCGACATTGGTGGCGCGCATCAGGGCTTCATCGTGCTGGTTCACATGGGCGTAGGCCGCCAGATGGAAGATCGTGTCCACGCCTGCAGAGGCCCGGGCCAGCGCAGCGGCGTCCAGGATGTCGCCCTGAAAGGCGAGGCAGTCGCCCTCGTCCGGCCCGAAGTCCGGGCGCTGGCGGGAGTAGGCATGCACGCGGCAGCGCCGCTCCAGCAGACGTTGCACCAGGCTGCGACCGATGAAGCCGGTGGCGCCGGTGACGAGGACGGTATGCAGAGGTGCTTGCACGGGGGCTCCGGGGTAGCTGTCAGGATCGGACGGGCCAAGGGTAAAGATCGCCGCACCCTACCACAAGCGCCAGCCATGGCTGCGGTAGAAACGCAGGCCGGAGCGCGCGAACATGCCGATGTGGCGCAGCCCCTTGCGCGCGCTGTTGCCGCCCAGATGCACGATGTGCATGGCCGGCACATAGGCCAGCAGGCCGTGGGCGTGTACGCGCAGCGACAGATCGAAATCCTCGAAGTAAAGGAAGTAAGCCTCGTCGAATCCCCCCAGTCGTTGCAGCACCTCCGTACGGAACAGCATGAAACAGCCGCTGATGATGGGGATGTTGATGCTGGGGGAGTCTTCCGGCAGGTCCTGCATCTCGTACCAGGCCAGGCGTTCGCGGAACCAGCCGCGCACTCGGGCCGGCGCGAAACCGCGCAGCAGGAAGTCCAGCACGCTGGGGTAGCGCTTGCAGAGGTATTGCTTGTGCCCGTGGCCATCGTCGACAGCCGGGCTCAGCGCCGCCACCGCAGGGTTCTGCGCCAGATACTGCAGGCCCTGCAGCAGGCATTCTGGGGAAAGCTGCACATCCGGGTTGAGCACGAGGTGGCAGTCCGAATTTACCTGCGCAATCGCCATGTTGTGACCACGCCCGTAACCCACATTGCCATGGCCTTCCAGCACGCGAAACGCGATATGGCGTGCACGGGCCTGCGCTGCCAGGGCATCGACCAGGGCCGAGAAGGCGGGGTCCTGGTCGGCGTTATGGATCAGGTCGATTCCGGCGTCACCCAGCCAACCCGCCTTTCGTGCCGTATCGATAGCCACCAGGAGCGACTCGACCGTGGCGCGCAGAACGGCAGGCTCGCTCTTGTACACGACGATGGAGGTGGTGAGGTGGGCTGATGACAACGGTCGGGTCTCTTCTGCTGAGGCCTGGCGGGATTGGAGCGGATGTTACTCCCTTGAACCATACTCTACAAAGAACGCCCACTCTGGGCGACAAGCTCACTTACAATCTGTAAAGCCATGCGATACGATCCCTATGATCAAGTCATTCAGGCACAAGGGACTGCGTCTGTTCTTCGAAACGGGGACGGTCACCGGAATTCAAGCGGCTCATGTTGAAAGGCTGAAGGAAGTTTTTCATGCACAGCCCATCACACCCCGGTCTCACTCTGCGAGATGACGTGCTCCCATCCCTTGGGCTGACGGTGACGGAGGCTGCCCGCCAGTTGGGCGTCTCTCGTGTCGCACTCTCACGCATCTTGAATGGGCATGCGGCCATTTCTTCGGAAATGGCGCTCAGGATAGAGGCCTGGCTGGGCGTGGAGCGTGGTGGAGATGCCCAATTGTGGATGGCGGAACAAGCCGCTTACGACATGTGGCAGGCACGAGAGAAATTCAGGCAGAAGTCGATTCGGGTAGAGCGCGCATTGATGCCGATGTGACGGTTGGGAACAGTCAGGATTAAAGTTCCACCAGCCGATCGCCAAACGGCGTGCGCACCACGCGCATGCCCGGCGGCACGTCTTCAGGGGCTATGCGGCGTGGCTGGAAGCGCTCGGCATTGAAGGCGCGGCGCTCCACATTGCCCTCACGCTCGGCCTGCGCAGCGGCACGCAGCGCAGCGGCGAAAGGATTGTCGGGCACCTCGCCGCTCTCGGCCACGGCTGCGGCCGGGTCTGCCGGCGTCTCGGCGGTGGCAGCAGGCGCTGCCGCCGGCACTGGCGCTGCGGTGGTCAAGCTGAGGTATACCCGCCCATCCGCCCCGCAACTCACCCCTTGAGTGCTCGCCCCCACGCAGGGCATGCCGGCCGGCAGAGTGATCTCCGCACGACGCGACGACATGGCGTTGACGCGATACCCCGGAAAGCCGTCAATCGGCGCATCCTGCCCCACCTCGACATCCACGTGGACGATCTGCCCGGTGCTGCTGGCCAGCGTGGCGCGATGGCGCCCGCCAATCCGCGAAGTGCCCACCAGCGTGAAGGCAGGCGAGGTCGGCATGGCGATCTGGGCCTGCTCGGGCGCGGCCTGCACACCGAACTGCGGAGCCTGGGCGGCGGCGTCCACGGGCTCGAACAGCTGCAGTTCCTGCGCCTGCGCAAGCGGGGCAATGAGCAGACTGATGGCAAGTAAACGCTGGAGAGGCTTGAAAATGCGGTTCATCACACAGATTCCTGAGAACGGGTGGCCTGCTGAAACGGCCTGGAGGCATCGTACTCCTTTGACGCAGGCCCTTCAAAAATTGTTTGGCGCGGTTGCCGGCACTCGGCGCCGATGCCACCATGGGCGCGCATTGACGACAGGAGAGACGGCACAATGCAGGAATTACAACGCATCACCACTGCGTATATCGATGCGGAAGACCGCATGCGACTGACAGGCGAACTCAGTTCCGGCGACACCCTCGAAGTGTGGCTCAGCCAGCGCCTGTTGCTGCGACTGGTGCCGCATCTGACACTCTGGCTCGAACAGCGTGGCAGCACCGCCTTTCCCCCAGAGATCGAGCAGGCCCTGGAACAGCACGCCGCCAGCGAAAGCCTCAGTGCCGACGCGCCCACTCCCGTTCGCCACACCGGCCAAGGCGGCTCCTGGCTGGCCCAGGCCGTGGACATGAATGCCGGAGACCGCGCCATGCGTCTGGCCTTCCGCCGCGACGGTGAAACCCCTGTGACGCTCACGCTGAGCGTGCAGGCCCTGCGGCAGTGGCTGGGCATACTGCGCGCGCTGTGGCTGCAGGCCGAGTGGCCGGGCGAGGTGTGGCCGGAGTGGATGGGGGAGACCCAGCCCAAAGCCAATCAGGCCATTCGTCAGCTTCACTGACTATTGATTTCCCTACTCTTGCAGAGGTTGCCTTCCACGTGAGTCCCATCGAAGTTGTTTCAAGAGAAGTGCATGCACAGAAGCGCTGGCGCAGAACCGCCGGCTATCAGTTTGCTGCGTCGGATTCGATCTGCCCCCTGGTTCTGCAAGAACTGCCCAAGGCACTGATGAGTCT
>CAYQBR010000098.1:0-5101 GCA_964415735.1 uncultured Klebsiella sp.
GCACGAGCCCGATCAGCGAGCGCGTCTTGCGGAAGTCCCGGATGATGTCGAAGCCGTCGACCAGCACCTGCCCTTCACTGGGATTGACCAGGCCGCAGATGGTCGAGATCAGCGTGGTCTTGCCCGCGCCGTTCGGCCCCAGCAAGGCGATGATCTCGCCGCGCCGGATATCGAGATTGACCTGCTTCAGGGCCTGGAAGCCGCCGGCGTAGGTCTTGGAAAGACTGCGAATCGAGACGATGGTGTCCTGCATCTATAACTCCGCTATGGCCGCGATGGCTTCCGACAGTCGCGCGACCCCTGTGATGTGCATGCCTGGAATGCCGCCGCGCGGCACATTCGCCCTGGGCACGATGGCCCGCTTGAAACCGTGCTTGGCAGCTTCCTGCAACCGCTCCTGCCCGCTGGGCACCGGGCGGATTTCGCCCGCCAGCCCCACTTCGCCGAACACCACCAGATCCTGCGGCAGCGTCTGATCACGCAGGCTGGACACCAGCGCAAGAGCAAGCGCGAGATCGGCGCTGGTCTCGGTGACCTTGACGCCGCCGACCACGTTCACGAACACGTCCTGATCCGCCATGAACAGCCCTCCGTGCCTGTGCACCACCGCCAGCAGCATGCCCAGGCGATTCTGGTCCAGGCCCACAGCCAGTCGGCGCGGCTGCCCCGAGGTGCTGGCATCCACCAGAGCCTGGACTTCCACCAGCAGCGGCCGTGTGCCTTCCCACAGCACCATCACGAGAGAGCCGGAACTCGGCTCTTCGGCGCGGGCCAGGAAGATGGCCGACGGGTTCTTCACCTCGCGCAGCCCTTTTTCCGTCATGGCGAACACCCCCAGCTCGTTGACGGCGCCGAAGCGGTTCTTCTGGCTGCGCAGCGTGCGGTACTTGCTGTCGTTGCCGCCTTCGAGCATCAGGAAACAATCGATCATGTGCTCCAGCACCTTGGGGCCGGCGAGCGTGCCGTCCTTGGTGACGTGGCCCACCAGGAACAGGATGGTATTGGTCTGCTTGGCGAACTGGATCAGATAGGCGGCGCACTCGCGCACCTGGGCCACACTGCCGGGCGCCGAGGGAATGTCGGCACTGTGCATGACCTGAATCGAATCCACCACCAGCAGCCGGGGCTCCTGCTCGCGGGCCAGCTCGCAGATCTTCTCGACATTGGTTTCCGCCAGCAGCTTCAGATTGCGTTCCGGCAGCCCGAGGCGGCGCGCCCGCATGCCCACCTGCTGCAGCGATTCCTCACCGGTCACATACAAGGCCTTGTTCGCTTGCGCGAGCGTGCACATCACCTGCAGCAGCAGCGTGCTCTTGCCCGCGCCGGGGTTGCCGCCAACCAGAATGGCCGAGCCGGGAACGAGACCGCCGCCCAGCACCCGGTCCAGTTCCTCCAGAGAACTGGACACGCGCGGCACGGCGGCGAGATCGATGTCGGCGAGGTCCTGCAGGCCGGAGGTGCTGCCGGCATAGCCCTGGCGGCGGAAATCCGCCCGCGCGGACGGCGTGGCAGCGGCCGGCCCCAGCGAGACGCGGGACAAGGTATTCCACTCCCGGCACGCAGCACACTGCCCCTGCCACTGACCGTGCTCGGCCCCGCAGGCGGTGCAGACATAGGCTGTCCTTGCCTTGGCCATCAGCGCTCGCTCCCTTCAGATATAGACATAGTGCACACGCGGCGTGACCTGACAGAACAATTCGTAGGCAATGGTGCCACACAGGCGGGCGATCTCGTCGGCGGGCAGGCCTTCCCCCCACAGGACGACGTCATCCCCAATGTCGACATGGGCCGCGTCCGTCAAATCAATCATGAGCATGTCCATCGACACGCGTCCACACAGACCGGCGCGCACCGGCGCCAGGCCGGCTCGGGTGCGACTGTGCACCAGCACCGGCGTGCCGGCGGGCGCCCGGCGCGGGTAACCATCGCCATAGCCAATGGAGACGATGCCGATGCGCATGTCCTGCTCGCAACGGTAGCTGGCGCCATACCCCACGGTCTCCCCCGCCTTGACTTGCTTGATGGCCATGATGCGCGAATGCAGCGTCATCACTGGACGCAGTCCGCGATCCTCGCCGCTTTCCGCCACGATGGCCGCGCCACCGTAGAGCATGATGCCCGGACGCAGCCACTGGAAATGCGCCTGGGGCCATTGCTGGATGGCGGCCGAGGCGGCGACGCTGCGCTCGCAGTCGACAATGCCTGCGGCTGTGAGCATGGCATCAAGCACCTGCATCTGACGCTCGTTCATCGGATTGGAAGGATCATCGGCACAGGCGAAATGGGTCATCACACGCAGCGCAGCCACGGCAGGATGCGCGTGCAGGGCATGCCAGGCTCGCACGAACTCCTCCTGCTCAAGCCCCAGACGGTGCATGCCGGTATCGGCCTTGAGCCACAACACCAGCGGCTGTGCGGGCGCGCCCGCCTGCAAACGCTGCAGCAGCGCGTCAATCTGATAAGTGGAATGCAGCACCAGCTGCAGATTCGCGGCCAGGGCCTGATCGAGCTCCGCAGGCGTGACCACCCCTTCCAGCAGGACGATGTCCTGGGCAAGCCCCGCCGCGCGCAGCGCCAGGCCTTCCTCGAGCGTGGCCACACCGAAGCAGTCGCGCGGACGCAGTTGGGCTTGGAGGGCGCGAGCCACCGGCAGCATGCCGTGCCCGTAGGCATTGGCCTTGACCACGACGATCAGGGAAGCGGGATGCTGTGGTGGTCGGGCGCACGCGAGATTGCTCTGCAATGCCTGCAGGTCGATGCTGGCCCAGGCGCGCAACTCAGTGGCCGTGCGTGTAGCTGTCATCGTAATCCTGGCGGGCCAGGTTCTCGAAGCGGGTGTACTGGCCCATGAAGCTCAATCGCACCGTGCCGATGGGGCCGTTGCGCTGCTTGCCGATGATGATCTCGGCCACGCCCTTGTCGGGAGTGTCCTCGTTGTAGACCTCGTCGCGGTAGACGAACGCGATGATGTCGGCGTCCTGCTCGATGGCGCCGGATTCGCGCAGATCGGACATCACGGGCCGCTTGTTGGGACGCTGCTCCAGGCTGCGGTTGAGCTGGGAAAGCGCAATCACCGGGCATTCGAACTCACGCGCCAGCGTCTTGAGCGAGCGGGAGATCTCCGAGATCTCGCCCACGCGGTTGTCGCCGAAGCCCTTGATCTGCATGAGCTGCAGGTAGTCCACCACCACCAGCCCGAGCGGCCCGTGTTCGCGCACCACGCGGCGCGCCCGTGAGCGCATCTCCATGGGGCTGAGGCCTACGCTGTCATCAATGAGCAGCGGCTTGTCCTTGAGCTTGCTGACGGCAGCCGTCAGCTTGGGCCAGTCCTCGTCTTCCAGCTTGCCGGTGCGCAGCCGCTTCTGGTCGATGCGACCGATGGAGCTGAGCATCCTGAACACGAGGCTCTCGGCCGGCATTTCCAGACTGAACACCAGCACGGGCTTGTTGCTGAGCAGCAACGCGTTCTCGGCAAGGTTCATGGCGAAGGAGGTCTTGCCCATGGAGGGGCGCCCCGCCACGATGATCAGGTCGGACTTCTGCAGACCGGAGGTCTTCTCGTCCAGGTCCTTGTAGCCCGTGGGCAGGCCGGTGAGTGCGCCATCACTGCGGAACAGCTCGTCGATGCGCCCGACGGCGGCCTGCAACAGGGGATTGATGGCCTGCGGGCCACCGTCCTTGGGCCGGTCGTCGGCAATCTGGAAGACCTTCTGCTCGGCGACATCCAGCACGTCGTCGGCCTTGGCGCCTGCCGGGTTGTAACCGCTCTCGGCGATCTCGTAGGCCACGCGGATGAGTTTGCGCAGCTTGGCACGCTCGGCAATGATGTCGGCGTAAGCGCCAATGTTCGCTGAGCCGCGGGCATTGCTCGCCAGGTCGCTGAGATAGTCGATGCCGCCGCAGGCGTCGAGCTCGCCGCGACTGTCCAGGGCTTCCACGAGGGTGACGACATCCAGCGGCTTGTTCGCCTCGGTCTGCATGAACATCACGCGGAAGATGAGCTGGTGCTCATGGCGGAAGAAGTCCTCGTCGATGAGCTTTTCTGCCACCGTGTCCCAGACCGCGTTGTCGAGCATCAGACCGCCGAGCACGGCCTGCTCGGCTTCCACCGAGTGCGGGGGCACCTTGAGCGCCGCCAGGGCGCCGGCATCGGTGGTTTTGCGATTCTTCTCGAAGAGCTCGGACATGGCGTGGGTCTGGCTGAATCCTGCATGAAAAAAGGCGCCGCCACTCATGGGAGCGACGGCGCCTCATTGTCCTCCACGGCCGCGCCGGCACGCAACGGGCATACGCCCTCGCGCACCGGAACGTTCAGGCTAATCAGGCCGGAACGATGGCCAGGGTGATCGTCTCTTCGACGTCGTAACCGAGGTCGATGGTGATCACGTACTCGCCGATCTCACGCAGGGCACCATTGGGCAGACGCACTTCGGCTTTCTGCACGTCGGCACCGGAGGAGGCCAGCGCGTCGGCGATGTCGCGTGTGCCGATGGAACCGAACAGACGGCCTTCTTCGCCGGCGTTCACGGAGATCGCCACACGCAGATCCTTCAGCTTGGCGGCACGGCCCTGAGCGGCAGCCACTTTCTCGTTGTGTGCTGCGAGCAACTCGGCACGACGCGCCTCGAAGCTCTCGAGGTTGCTGCGAGTGGCGGGAATGGCCTTGCCGGTGGGGAACAGGAAGTTGCGGGCATAGCCAGCCTTCACGGAAGCCTTGTCACCCACTGCGCCCAGCTTGCCTACCTTTTCCAACAGAATGACGTTCATTTTTGTTTCCTCATCAAATCTTGCATTTATCTGCCTGTGGCACCGCTCGCTCATCCTCACGCCGATGGCTGCATGCGGGACCGGAAATCCAACCAGCTGTCGGCGATCGCCGTCAGCACCAGTATCTGTGTCATTACGGGACTCATCAGAGCCACGTAGAAAATCACCATGACCGCTGCGGGCAGTTTCCTCAGCCCGGCAACCCCGTGCACCAGCGCCACCCCAGCCACAAGCAATGGCAGCACGAACAGGATCGCGAAGGGTTGCAGCACCGTTGGCCCGAGCGTGGTCAGCACAAAGGCACCGCACAGCAGTGCACTGGTCTTCCAGCCAA
>CAYQBR010000099.1:0-5086 GCA_964415735.1 uncultured Klebsiella sp.
AGGTGTGGCCCTCGTAGCCCAGCACGCGGATGCGCCCCCAGTAGGTCAGCGGATGATTGTAGGACGGCGCGGCCAGCATGACCGCGTCCACCGGCACATTCTGCAACGCGCCTTCCATATCCCACAGCTCGCGTGCCGGGTAGACCGTGACGGCATCCTCCTGCACGGAAAGCGACGAGAGCACCGAAACGCTGCCGGAGAAACTCAGGACCACTGCCAGCACCAGGGCCCAGGCGCCGGCCGCGAGGCGCGCCGGGGTCGGCCAGTGCGCGAAGGCCTGCGCCCGTGGCAGCACCTGCCAGGCGATGCCGAGCAGGCCGAACCACGGCCAGATCAGCACCTTCACATTGTCCCAGTCCCAGGGCGCCAGCATCACCACGGTGAACACGGCGAACAGTGCCGCGTAGCCCACGAAGTGCAGCAGCCGCTGCCATTGGCGCTGCCACACCAGGGCCACCAGCACGCCCGCGAGCAACAGCAGCCAGGGGCCGAGGTTCTGCCACCAGAACGCGGCGAGGGACTGCTCCCCGGCCAGCCAGCGCCATTGCAGCCAGATCACGCTGGATTTCTGCAGCCATTGGGTTGAGTGCAGCACGAAGGCCGTGCCCAGGGGCAGGGCGCACCACAGCAGCGGCAGCAGGGTGCGCCACTTTCGTGCCAGCGCGGCGAGCAGCGCCAGCATCAGGCTGACGGCGACAAAACTGTGCAGGTGGAAGAAGGCCAGACCGCCCCACAGCACGCCGGTGAGGAGCAGCATGCTGCGCGTCACCGTGCCGGGCTCGCGCAGGGCGCGGGTGCCCACCAGCAGGATCAGCAGGCCGGCGGGAATGGCGAACATCAGGCCGCGTTGCGTGATGAACAGGCTCAGGAAGAAGTTCTTCCAGGCGAGCGGGGCCTGATAGTCCTGCCACTCGCCGCTCGTCAGCAGCGCCCAGCCCGCCCAGCCGCCATTGAGAAAGAAGCCCGCCACGCCCAGCCAGCCTGCCCAGTGGTACAGGGCGGCGATGCTTGCCACCAGCAGGAACACGCCCACCAGCAGCAGATGCGCCTCCAGCCGCAGGCCGACCGCTTCCCACAGGCTGTTGTAGAGATCGAGCGCATAGGGGTAGTAGAGATTCTGCTGGGCGAACTCGGGATTCACGGGCGGAAACGCCGCGCCGCCCGCGAACTGGCGGATGTAATTGATGTGCAGGGGCAAGTCGCCCAGATTGTTCACGTTGAGTGTGCGCAGGCTGTGGTCGGCGTAGAAGAACAGCCAGACCAGATGGCGCAGGCCCGCAAACAGCACGAAGGCGACCAGTGCCCATTCCAGCGGATGCAGGCGGCGCGCCGGGAAAGTGAACGTCAGCGGGGCGAGTTCGCGCTGTGCCAACCGGGCGGCCGGTATGGCGCCGAGCAGGCAGACGAGCGCGGCAGGGCCGGAGAGCGCGCCATAGAGCAGCCCTGTGAGCAGGGCGAACAGGGTGCTGAACAGCAGGTGGAAGAGGCCGAAGACGATCATGGCGTGGCCTCGGCGGTGCCCGGAGCGATCAGCTCAGTGTCGCTGCCTTCCAGCGCGATGAAGGTGCCGAGGCGGTAATAGGCCCAGCCCGGGTCGGCGGCGTCGCGCACCTGCAGCCGTTGCCGGTAATAGAAATCGCGCAGCTGCCCTTCCACGACCTCTCGGTCACGCCCATCGGCGAGCAGCACATCGGCCGTGACATCGCGCAAGCCGTCGGCCGTGCCATAGCTCAGACCCGGGTAGTGCCCGAGCAGCCAGGGCAGGGGCCAGGTATCCCGCAGGATCACCAGCACGGAAAGATTGCGCCGCGCGGGAAACACGTCGGTCAGATCGTTCAGGTTCTGCATCAGCCGGTTCACATCGGTGGACGTCTGCACGTAGACATAGGGCTCGCTGAAATTCGCATAGTCGCGGAAATTCAGCCGCACGCTGGTGAGCAGCGCACTGGCCAGCAGCACCACGCCCAGCGCCACGGGCAGATAACGCCAATGCCCGCGCAGTCGCGCAATGGCCAGCTCCAGCAGGAAGCCGAAGGCGAAGGCGAGCGGCACCAGCATGCCGATGATCAGCCAGGGCGTCTTGTAGGGAATCAGCGAATAGGCCAGCACCAGGCCGAACCCCGTGGCCCCGAGGCGCCAGGCCCAGCGGTCGGACTGCAGCAGCAGCGCCGGCAGGGCGATCAGCGCGGCCAGCAGCGGCCATTCATAGCGCGCCAGCAATTCGAGCCAGTAGACGAACGGTTTCTCGTGGCCGCTGGCGTCGCCGGTGCCGGTGGCGACCCAGGGCGCGAAGGCCATGAGCATGTCGCGCACGCCGGCAGGGTTGGCCAGAAAGCCGCTGAACAGCAGCAACACGGCGGCCGTCGAGGCGCCCACGCAGGCCAGGATGAAACGCGCAGGCACGCTCTCGCGCTGCGGCGGCGCGGTCCGCAACCGCTCCGGCGCGAAGCGCTGCAGCAGCTTGACGAGCCCCACGGCGATGAACCAGGTGCCGAAGAAGATGAAGAAGGTTTCCTTGGTGGCGATGCTGCCGGCCACGCCGATGCACATGCAGACGACGGCGGTGCGCCCGCCCTCGAGCTGCCAGCGCACGAAGCCGTAGAGGAACAGCCCCTGGCAGAACACGAACAAGGATTCATGAATCGAGTAACGGCCATAGAACACCATGCCGGGACTCACGGCCAGCACCAGGGCGGCCCACAGCGCGGCGCGCCCGAACCAGCGGCTGTGCGCCAGCACCACGGCCACGATGCCGGTGGAGAACAGCACGGCCACGCCGCGCAGGCTCAGCAGGTCGCGGCCGAACAGCAGCTCGGCCACAAACAGCAGGTAGAAATACAGCGGGCCGTGGTAATTGGTGGGGTCGTACCGATAGAATCCCTGCCGCCACATCTGTTCCACGAACCAGCCGTTGATGCCTTCGTCGAAGTGCGGCGGCTTGATCTCCAGAAGAAAGGTGCGCAACAGCAGCGCCAGCAGCAGGACACAGGCCCCCTGCCACCAGAGCGGGGGAATGCGTGCAAGTCTTTTCAAGGGGCCCGAGGGGGTCAGCGGATTCATGGCGGCGATGTTAGACACAAACGGTCAGGACGGCAAAGCCGCGTCTGCGCAGCATCAGCCTCCTGTGCTGTCCCTGGTGATTCCGGCCTGGAACGAGGCGCGCCGCCTGCCCCAGTCCCTGCAGCGTGTGCGCGCGTTTCTGGACGCACAGCGCCTGCACGCCGAGGTGCTGGTCATGGTGGAACGCTCCAGCGACGACACCCTGGCAGCCGCCGCGGCCGTGGTGGCCGGCGATGCGCGTTTCGCGGTGATCGACAACCAGGTGCATCGCGGCAAGGGCTATGCGGTGCGCTGCGGCATGCTGCGGGCGCGTGGCGATGTCGTGCTGTTCATGGACGCCGATCTCTCGACGCCGCTGGAGGAAGTGACGGCCTTTCTCGCGCACCTGCAGCAGCACCCCGACACGGCGGTGCTCATCGGCAGTCGCGCCCACGCCCGCAGTCAGGTGGAACGGCCGCAGAACCTGCTGCGCCGCAACATGGGCCGTATCTTCAACGCCCTGGTGCAGACGCTGAGCGTGCCGGGCATCAGTGACACCCAGTGTGGTTTCAAGGCCTTTCGTCGAACGGCCGTGCAGGCGATCTTCACGCGGCAGACCCTGGACGGCTTCGCCTTCGATGTCGAGTTGCTGATGCTGGCGCGGGCGCTGGAGCTGCGCGTGGATGTGCTGCCGGTGCGCTGGCTGAATTCGCCCGACAGCAGCGTGCACATCGTGCGTGATTCGTGGCGCATGTTCCGCGACCTGCTGCGGGTGCGGGCACGGGTGCGGCGCACGTTGCGCCGGCAGCCGCTCGAAGCCTGAGGCCTGCGCTGCTTCCCGCGAGATTCTTCCGCGCATGTTGCCCGCCTTCATGCCGTGTCCCCGCGGCGCCCCATCGCGGCCAGACTCGACAGGCCGAACCCCAGAATCGCCACATCGCGCAACCGCATCAGGGCGATCAGCCCGAGCGCGTCGGCAGTGCCCAGTTCGAGCGTCGCGAAACACCACAGCACCGCCGCCTCGATGGTGCCGATGCCGCCTGGCAGCGGCAGCAGCATGGCCAGACGAATGGCGACGAACAGCAGCACGAAGTCCCCGATTTCCACCGTCACGTTCAAGAACCACAGCAGGGCGCGCAGCTCACCCAGAATGACCGCCCAGCCCAGCAGCGAGAGCAGCAGGCCGGCCAACAGCGGCGCGCGCTGGGTCTGCAGCAACTGGCGCAGGGCATTCTGCAGCGCCTGCCAGTGCTCGCTCACGGCTGCCCCATGGCGTTGCAGACGCGGATGCCGTTCCCAGCGGGCGACCAGCGTGCCCAGTCGGCTGGCCAGCCAGGCGGGCTGACGCAGCACCAGCAGGCCGAGCGCCGGCAGCGCGAACAGGGCGAGGGTCAGTACCAGCAGCGTGCCCTGCCAGTCCTGGCTCGGCACCAGGCGCGTGAGCAGCAGCAGGCCGACGCCGCCCAGCAGCACGGCGAAGTTCACCCACAGATCGAAGAAGCGGTCGAGCCCGAGCGACAGCACCGCGCGATGCAGCGCGATGCCATGACGCTGCCACAGCCAGTACACCTGCAGCGGTTCGCCGCCGAACTGGGGCCCGGGAGTGAGAAAGCTGACGGTCTGGCCGGCCATGCGGATCAGCAGCAGCGGCCAGAGGGCGACACGATCGCCCAGCGCGCGGGCGAACAGCTGCCAGCGGCCGGTGGAGAGTGCCATGACGACGACATTGAGCAGCAGCCACAGCAGCCATTGCCCGGGCGTCAGACCGCTCAGCGCCGCGCCCATGGCCGCGAGGGGCAGCTGGCGCAGCGTCCAGGCGGCCAGTCCCAGCGCCAGCGACCACAGCAGCAGGGTGATGAGCGCGGTGCGACTCATGCGGCACCATCGTGGCGGCGCACCCAGTGGTCGTCGCCCTGCCACAGGCTGAAGCGGCCGCCGCCCAGCAGCAGCACGCCCACGGTGCAGCCGAGCAGGCTCAGGAACAGGGGCGCTGTCAGTGCCAGTGGCGGCCACAGGGCCCACAGCACCAGCAGCACGAGCGCGCCGC
>CAYQBR010000100.1:0-5041 GCA_964415735.1 uncultured Klebsiella sp.
CTGCTCGGCATCGCCGTGACGCCCGGGCTGCACGGCGCGCCGCTGAGCCTCTCGAACGCGCCGCTGTTCCTCGGCGTGAGCGTGGACCCCAACGTGTTCTTCATGGTCGACGATTCCGGTTCCATGGACTGGGAGATGCTGACCCGGCCCCACGAGTACTACGTCAACTACTGGGAAAACGGCGGCGTGGCGCGCAACACCGACGGCCTCTGGGAGACCTTCTCCGGCACTGGCACGTGTACCGGACGCCGCTCCTACACCTACATCTTTGACACCTCCGACGACGCCTACAGCTCCTGCACCTACCCCAATGCCCAGCTGCAGCCCGAGGCCCATGTGCGCGACTGGCGCGGGCGCTCACCGCAGTTCAATCTGATGTACTACAACCCGGAGCAGACCTATCTGCCCTGGCCCGGCATGCCCAATGCGAGCTTCACCGCCGCACGCAGCAATCCTCAGCCCGGCACCGCCGGCTACAGTGTCACGCGCAATCTCACCGGTTTCGTCTACCAGATCGCCATCGACGATCACGGTTATACCGGAGTGCGTCCTGCCGGCCCGACCACCTCCACCGACGGCGCCAATGGCATGGTGGACTTGTGGGATTCGCGCGTCGAATACACCGTTGGCGCCACAGAGATCACGCGCCGGGCCCTGACCACCACGACGGCGGCAGGCATGGACACGCTGGCCACCAACTGCACGCTGACCCACGCTCAGGCTGCCACGCCCTATGCCGCCTGCTTCGGCACCACGGCCGCCAGCACCACCATTTCCGGCGCTGGCGTCGATGAATACGGACGCACCGTGGCCGAAACCCAGCAGAACATCGCCAACTGGTACCAGTACTCGCGCCGCCGCTCCTTCGTCACCAAGGGCGCCATCGCCGCGGTGATCTCGGCCTCGCCCGGCTTTCGCTTCGGCCTTAGTGTCATCAACAACTTCGCGACACTCTTCGTGCAGATGCCGGGCTCGGCCGTGGTGGAATACTCGACCCACAACAATGCGCTGCTCGACAGTCTTTACAGCTATCAGTGGCCGGCGCTGGGCACGCCCCTGCGCCGCGGGCTGGAGCGGGTTGGGCGCTACTACGACAATGTGCTCTCCATGACGGACCCGATTGTCTCGGCCTGCCAGCAGAATTTCTCGGTGCTCTTCACGGATGGTTTCTGGAACGGACCCAATCCGGTGGGGGCCATCGGCAATGCCGACGGCGACGCCAACTCACCCACCCTGGCCGACGTGGCGCGCTACTACTACAACCTCGATCTGAGCCCCTTGCCCAATCAGGTGCCGACGAGCCTGCTGGATGACAACAACAAGCAGCACATGGTGACCTTCACCGTGGCCTTCGGCGTGAACGGCCTGCTGGTGGACACGGACAACGACGGCTGGCCCAACCCGCCGCTGGCAGTCAATGGCAACTGGGGCAATCCCTTCACGGCGGACCCGCAGAAGATCGACGATCTCTGGCATGCGGCGTACAACAGCAAGGGCGTGTTCGTGGCTGCGCAGTCGCCACAGGAAGTGGTCGATTCCATTCAGGATGCCCTGGCCAACATCGCCGACCGCGTGGGCTCGTCGGCCTCGGTGGCCACCAACTCCGGCACGTTGAACGCGGGCAGCTATCTCTATCAGGCGCGCTTCGACAGCGCTGACTGGAGTGGCCAGCTGCTGGCCTTCGCCATCAACGAGGATGGCAGTGTCGACCCGGTGCCCGACTGGAATGCGGCCGATGTGCTGGACAGCCAGAACTACAACAGCGGGCGCGAGATCATCACCTTCAATCCGCTGGCCGACGTGATTCCGGGCGGTACGCCGGAGGGGCAGGGGGTGGCCTTCCGCTGGCCCGGAAGTTACCAGTCGCCCAATGCGTTGTCCGATCTGTCCACGGCGCAGATCACGCGCCTGCTGACCAATGCACCGCATCCGGCAGCCACCGCCATCGCGGCACAGATCACCGCCAATCAGAACTACGGCCAGGCCATCACCGACTATCTGCGCGGCCAGACCAGCAACGAGGGCATCGGCTACGAATTCCGCACGCGCAACAGTGTGCTGGGCGACATCGTCAACTCCGACCCGCGCTATGTCGGCGCGCCGTCGTTCCGCTACCCCGAGAGTGTGGCGCCGAAGTCCTATGCGGCGTTCAAGACTGCCAATGCCAGCCGCGATGCGATGGTCTACGTGGGGGCCAATGATGGGATGCTGCATGGCTTCGACGAGCTCACTGGCGAGGAGCGCATCGCCTACGTGCCCCATGCGGTGTTCCGCAATCTGCATCTTCTGGCCCGCCAGGACTATACCCACCGCTATTACGTCGATTCCGGCCCGAACATCGTCGATGCCTATCTGGCCACGATGGATGACCCGGCCAGCGTCACCGACGGCCTCTGGCGCAGTGTGCTGGTCGGCGGTCTCGGCGGGGGCGGGCAGGCGGTGTATGCGCTGGATGTCACCAACCCGGACGCCTTCGACGAGGCCAATGCGGCGGATCTCGTGTTGTGGGAGTTCGACGACACCGACGACGTCGACCTCGGCTACACCTACGGCAAGCCGCAGATCGCCAAGATGGCCAATGGGCGCTGGGCAGCGGTGTTCGGCAACGGTTACAACAACACCGAGGCCGACGGCAATGCCAGCAGCACCGGGCGCGCCGTGCTCTACGTGGTGGATCTGGAAACCGGCGCGCTGATCCGCAAGCTCAACACCAATTCAGGGGCGGCGGCGACGCCCAATGGTCTGGCCACGCCCACCCTCGTGGACTACAACGGGGATCTGGTCGTCGACCTGATCTATGCCGGGGATCTGCTGGGCAATGTGTGGAAGTTCGACGTGACTGATGCCAATCCCGCACAGTGGGATAGCGACTACAAGTCGGGCGCCAATCCGCGCCCCCTATTCACCACCACAGCCAATCAGCCCATCACGACACAGCTGCAAGTCACGTTTCACCCCGACGGGCTGGATGGCTTCATGGTGTACTTCGGCACGGGCAAATATCTCGAGACCACCGACAATCAGCCGCTGGGCCAGACGACACAGGCTTTCTATGGCATCTGGGACAAGAACCTGGCGTCCCTGACGGTCTTCGACAGCTCGGATCTGGTGCTGCAGACCATCGACAATCAGTATGTCGACGAGTTCGACACCGACGAGGATGGCAGCGACGACACCAGTTACACCCTGCGTGAGCTGTCCGACAACGATGTGGATTTTGCCTCCGACATGGGCTGGAAGCTCAATCTCATGCCGGTGCTCGTGGAGGGCGTGGCCAATGCCAGCAACTTCGGCGAACGCCAGGTCAGCAATGCCGTTGTGCGCGACGGCCGCGTGATCTTCACGACCCTGATTCCGTCGCAATCGCCCTGTGACTTCGGGGGCAGCAGCTTCGTGATGCAGGTGAACTACCGCGACGGCGGGGCGCTCGGCTTCCCGGCCTTTGACCTCAATGGCGACGGCGTCTTCGATGAAGTCGACACCAATGCCTCGGGCCGCATGTCGGATGTCGGCATCGTGCCCACCCTGAGCATCCTGTCGGACGCAGACCGCGACGTGGCCTTCGGCAGCGGCAGCAGTGGCGATGTCGATGTCTTCGAATTGAATACCGGCACGACGGCCACCGGCAGGCAGTCGTGGCGGCAACTGGACTGACGGGCGCAATACAGGAGCAAGCACATCATGAAACGCGCGGGTCTCTTTCTTCTGTTGTTCTGGCTGCAGGGCCTCCCGGGCATGATCACGGCTCAGGAAATCCATCAGGGCACCATCGAGGCTCTGGATCAGGACAACGGTTCCCTCACCATTTCCGGGCAGGTGCTGCCTTTTTCCGATGCGGTCACCCAGGTCTTCCTGGAGCAGCGGCAGATTCCCGCGTCCCGAATCGACCTCGGCATGGTGGTCAGGTACACTCTGGACGCATCCGGGACCCTGCTGCGCATCGAGCTGATCGGGCCCCATGAGAGTCTGATGGAGCTGCAGCAGCACTGACCCCGTCAGTCCGGATCGAACGCATGGGCGGGCATGTCGCGCAGCCCGCAGGAGCCTGAAGTGAAGACAGCCAGACACCCCGCCCAGCGCGGATTCACCCTGATAGAGCTGATGATCGTGGTCGCCATCCTCGGCGTGCTGGCTTCGATAGCGCTGCCGGCGTACCAGCAGAGTGTGCGAGCTGGCGCCCGCTCCGAAGCCCAGAGCCTGCTGCTGCAGGTGGCGGCGAATCAGGAACGCTTCTACTCGGACAACAACAGCTATTCCACCAATGCCGACCCGCTGTCCGATCCTGCCGTGGCCACGCTGACTTCCCCGAACGGGCTCTATCAGGTGTCTGTCGCGGCCTGTGGCGGCGGGGCCATCGGCAATTGCTTTGTAGCCACAGCCACGCCCCAGGGCAACCAGACGTCCGATTCCTGCACTACTCTGACCCTCAGCAACACCGGCCTGCGCGGCGCCACAGGCGACAGCGTCGAGAACTGCTGGCGCTGAATGCCGTCACCGGCAGGTGAGCGGATTGCCCGAGCTGTCTTCGTCGATGCCATCGCCGTCGCTGTCCTGCGACATTCGCACACGCCCGGTGGCATTCACCACCAGCTGCCGTGCGAAGCGGGCATCCCGCGACGCCGGGCACCAGGTGAAATTGCCGCTTTGATGACGCAGGAAGCCGCTGGGCTCGATCTGCAGGTAGGGGCGACTCCCGAACGCGCGCCATTGCAGCGTTTCCCCCGCCGGCAGCGCGCCGTTGAGCCGTATCACCACATCGTCCTGATTCACGCGCCGATCCCCGTTGCGATCACTGAACATCATGCTGCCCTGGGCCCAGCTGCCGCCGCAACGCAATTGATCCACGGTCGGGCATACACTCACCCATTGCTGTCTGGCAGCCGCCGTGCTGCGCGCGAGCGCAATCTGCGAGCCCAGCGTGCGTGTGAATTGCCTTGCCCGCGCCGACTCGGCCCAGTCGCCCAGATCCGGCAGGGCGACGCCCAGCAGAACGCCCAGCAGGCCCAGCGTGAGCAGGATTTCCAGCAGAGTCACCCCTTCG
>CAYQBR010000101.1:0-1181 GCA_964415735.1 uncultured Klebsiella sp.
TCCATCATCGTTTCATAGGTTTCCGCCGGCACCAGATAGGCAGCCGGCTTGTTGTGATTCAGCACCGCAATGGGAGAACCACTGGCCTGAGCAAGCAGAGCAGATGGATTTTTCTTCAATTCCGAGATGCTTACTGAAAAGTCAGCCAATACCTGTCGCATTGAACACCTATATATAGATCTGAATTATGGTCTGATATTAGCCCATTAATGCCTGACCAGCCACCAGAGAGAACGCCGTCATGACTGAGTATGGCACTCAAAACCGCAAGGTGTAATTGAACTTCAACGCGCCGCCCCGGGAGAGCGTCGAGAAGCGGCTGTCGGCCAGCGGGCCATCGTCGTAGAGCCAGTTGTTGCTCCAGACCAGGAACACATCATTGCCCGGCTGCACCGTCCAGCGCAGCCGCGCGTAGACGCCCACCACCTCGGACAGGTCGTCGTACTGCACATTGCCGGTCAGCGAGGTCCACGGACTCAGGTTCCAGGCCCAGGACAGACGCAGCAGATTGGTCTCGAAATCGCCCTGCGGCAGGCTCACCTCGTTGTGCTGGTAGGTGGTGGTGAGCTGCATGCCGCCGCGCGAGCGCACGGTGCCGGAGACATCCAGCGTGTCGCGCTCGCCGCCCCAGAACTCGGAGTGCTCGAACTCGAATTCACCCGACAGCATCCGCCGCCCGGCCGTGCTGGCATCGAAGGACCAGCTGTCGGAATCGTAGTCGCCCGGCTGGATGCGGATGGCGTCCGCGCCGCTGCCGTAGACGGTGAACACGCGATCGAGCCGCTCGAAGTTGCGGCCGATCTCGAAGCCCACCCGGTCGCCGCTCTCGAAATTGATCTGCAGCGGGGTGATCTCGAGATTGCGTGTCAGCAGGCGATCGTCCAGATCGGTGAGGTATTCGAACTCGATCTCGTGCTCCGTCTGGCGGATGGAGTCCCAGCGCTCCGGGCGCGGGGCAAAGGTAAGCGTGGGCGCATGGCGGCGGTAGCCGCGGCGCTCGACAAAGCCCAGGGCCGGGTCCCACTGCTCGCCGAACTCGCGATGCGACGAGCTCACTCGCCAGAGGTCATTCGGGAAGGCGAGATCCACCCCGGCGGCGCGGCGCTCTGAAGCGCTCAGATCGCCCCCGGCCAGCGGATCGGTGTGATAGAGCAGGAAGCCTTCCACCTGGGCGTTGTAGC
>CAYQBR010000101.1:1281-2590 GCA_964415735.1 uncultured Klebsiella sp.
CTGGCTCAGGCCGCTCAGGCCCTGCAGCTGCCCCGTGTACACCGGCCGGAACAGGCCCTCGGTGCGGCGCCAGCCATTCCACAGGATCTCCTCGTTGTGGCGGCGGATGGTGCGCTGGAAGTTGATGCCCCAGGCCGTGAGCGCCGGGTCGAAGTTCAGTGTCGAGAACGGGATGCGGATCTCCACCGACCAGCCGTTGTCCAGGACGCGCGTGCGCATGTCCCACAGACCGTTCCAGCGCTTGTTGAAACCGCCGCCACCCTCGATCAGCCCGTCGCCCAGCAGGCCCGCCGGATTGGTCTCGAAGAAATAGCCGGTGCGGTTGTCGTCGAAGGTGCTGATGATCCACATGAAGCGGTCGTCGGTGCCCAGCCCGGCATCGCGCTGCAGCTGATAGGCCAGGATGCCCTCGGGGTTGGAGTCGAAGAGCATGGCGCCGATGTAGAGCGCTTCGTCGTCATAGAGCACGCGAATCTGGGTGGGCTCGCTGGGTTCCCCGCCCTCCACCGGCTCCTGCTGGCGGAACTCGGTGATCGGCCGGGCCTGGGCCCAGACCGCGTCATCCAGGGTGCCGTCCAGCTCCACGGCACCACCGGCCGGGATGCGGGTGGCCTGCAGGGTGGGGCGCACTTCGGTGGTGGTGGTGGTGACGGCGTTCTGGGCCAGAGCGGGCGAGCAAAGCAGGGCGGTGGCCAGCAGCAGGGGGCTGCCGCGGCGCGGCGAACTAGGGAAGATCACGGGCAACCTCGCGGGGTTCTTGGAGTGGGCGAAGACCCGCCGGGCGGGCCGCGTACTGACACATAGACCCAGATCGCGGCCAAAACTTCTTCGCCGGCGCGCCCGCTGGCAATCGCGCTCCCTTTGACCAGGATCAAAGGCCCTCCCCGAGGCTCCTGCTAGTCTGAACCCTGACAAAAACCCTGTATTTGCCGAGACTGCCGATGATTGCCACTGCCCGCCCCGCCTCCCGTCGCCCGCTGAGCCGCCTGCTGCTCGGCCTTGGCGTGCTTGCCTGCTTCAGCACGGCCGCCGCCGGCGAGCCCACCGTCCTGGAACAGCGCTACCCCGAGGTGCAGCAGCTGCTGCTGGCCCACGATGTGCTGCAGGCTCGCGCCTACGAGGAAGTGGTGCTGACCAATGAGTCCCCGGCCGCCGCCGTCGGCCAGCGCATGCTGCTCGACAAGCTGACCGAACTGGAAGAAGCGCAGACCTCGCACTACCACAGCGCCGGCAATCACCTCTCCCTGCTCGGGCCGCACCGCGCCTTCGAGAGCCGCGTGACCCCGGGCCTGCTCGGCGTGGTCTACGA
>CAYQBR010000101.1:2690-5040 GCA_964415735.1 uncultured Klebsiella sp.
CAGTCCGAGAACCCGCACGTCAGCATCAGCCGTCAGCAATAGGAGCACGCCATCATGACTCGCCGTTTTCTGAGCACTCTCTGTGTCGCCGTTTGCGCCGGCCTGAGCAGCCTGCCGAGCCTGGCCGCCCCCGAGCGCGTGGGTGATTTCGCACTGCTGGACGAAGAGGGCGTGTTCCACCAGCTCAGCCGTTACCAGCACCGCGACGCCGTGGTGCTGCTGGCCTATGACAGCAGCTGCCCTGCCGCACGCGAGGCCGCTGCCAGTCTCGCCAGCCTGAAGGCAGAGCACGGCGATGCAGTGGAATTCCTGGCGCTGGATGTCAACGCCATGGACCGCGCCAGTGCCCACGGCGAGAAGCTCGGCTTTCCCGTGCTGGCCGACGAATTGAAGCTGGTGGCCGAGAACCTGAACGTGCGCCAGGCCGGCGAAGTGCTGGTGTTCAACCCGCAGCGCCTGCAGCTGCATTACCGCGGCGCGGCCGGCGCGACGCTGGAGCAGACACTGGGCACCATCCTCGAGGCCCATCCTGCCGACACCCTGCAGAGCGAGGTGCAGGGCTGCGCGATCAGCTATGCCAGCAGCAGCACGCCGGTGCCGGACTACTCCACCGAAGTGGCGCCGATCATCGTGGAGCACTGCGCCATCTGCCACCGCGAGGACGGCGCCGGGCCGTTCCCGTTCACCGGGTATTACTCCCTGGTGGGCTGGTCTGCCATGGTGAAGGAAGTGATTCAAAACAAGCGCATGCCGCCGATGCAGGTGGACCCGGTGCATGGCGACACGCCCAGTGCGCTTGCCCTTTCGCCCGAGAAGCGCGCGAAGATCCTGCACTGGATGCAGGCCGGCGCGCCGCGCGGCGAGGGCGCGGAAGACCCGCTGGAGCAGATCCCCACGCAGAAGACCTTCGACTGGCAGCTGGGCGAGCCCGACTTCGTGCTCACCACGCCCACCAATGTGATTCCCGCCGTGGGCATCCTCGACTACATGTACACCGAGGCCACGCTGCCCTTCAGCGAAGACCGCTGGGTGCGTGCCTTCCAGGTGGACCCGGGCGAGGAACGCGTGATCCACAATCTGTCCGCGTTCATCGTGCCGGCCGACAGTGACTTCTGGGATGTCGAGCGCGAGGCCCTGACCTCCGAGCGCCGCTTCCTGGGCAGCTTCGTGCCCGGCGAGAACCCGGCCACCGTGTTCCCCGAGGATGCCGGCGTGCTGATTCCCGCCGGTCACAAACTGGCCCTGATGTTCCATTACTACAGTCACGGCCGCGTGCTGGAAGACACCACCACCATCGGCCTGTACTTCCACGACGACGCCCCGGCGCGCGAGATCGTGACGCGACCCGTGTCCGCCCCCGTGGCCCTCGCGCCGAACGAGCACGAGCAGCCGCTGCAGGCCAGCTACACCTTCGAGGAAAACGCCACGCTGCTGGCCGTGCGTCCGCGCATGAATCAGCGCGGCAAGCACATGAAGTTCGAGCTGGCAGCGCAGGCAGGCAGAGGCGAGACCCTGCTGAGCGTGCCGGCCTACAACTATGGCTGGCAGCCGCAGTACTGGCTGGGCACGCCACGTGAGGTGACACCCGGCACGGTGGTGAATGTGACGGGCGCCTTCGACAATTCGCTCTCCAACCCGTTCAACCCGAACCCGCGCGAAGCGGTGGAAGGCGGCTTCGGCCCCGGGCAGGAGATGTTCACAGGATATCTGACTTACGCCGTGGAGCGCTGAGCACCTCACCGCTGCGGGCCATCGGGCATTCGGGGTGCCGCTGCAGCGTCTCAGGTGTTGGTGAGCAGGCCCTTGAGGCGGGCTCTGTCTTTCTTCCAGCCCATGCCAGCACTAGAGGCGGCGGCCGCGCGCTTCCGGCTCGACCACAGGTGCGGTGACGGTTGCGTCAGGATCATCAGATGTTTCGCAGACGTAGTTGCCAAAGGTAAAAGGAAATTGCGGTTGGACGGTCGAGCTGAAGAGACTAATTACTCGCTCCCCTAGCTCGACTCTTCCGATCAGTTCTGGCGTTACAAGCATCTCTTCCGTTCTTGATCTCCAATTCCAGGTTAGAAATGATGCTTCAATTTCCTGCGTGGGGTCGTGAAGAACACTGAAGACAGTGATGTTGCTTCTGATATAGGTTTCAGGGTTTGTACCTGTCTCGAAATTGATCTTGATCTCTTGCGCGTTTGCGCCAGGAATTGTGCAAGCACTCATCGTGTCACCTGCAAACAACTGCAGAATCTTGTTCTTTCTGGCATCGGTGGCATTCAGTGAGTATGCCTTTTGAAAAGAGTACAGATAGCCGAATCCGCAGTAAGAATTCCCGTTGTATCGAACACTTCTCCGTTCATTT
>CAYQBR010000102.1:0-5021 GCA_964415735.1 uncultured Klebsiella sp.
TGGCCGCCAGCGCACTGCCGGCGTTGAAGCCGAACCAGCCCACCCAGAGCATGCCCGCGCCAGTGATGGTCATGGTGAGGTTGTGCGGCATCATCGGGGTGACGAGAAAGCCGTGACGCTTGCCCAGGGTGACGGCGGTGATGACGGCGGCGACGCCGGCCGTGACGTGCACCACGGTGCCCCCTGCGAAGTCGATCAGGCCCATCTGATACAGCCAGCCCTGTTCAGCCCAGACCCAGTGGCACACCGGAAAATAGACGAACACCGCCCACAGGCCGCTGAACAGCAGCATGGAGGAGAACTTCATTCGTTCGGCGAAGGCCCCGACGATCAGGGCCGGCGTGATGATGGCGAAGGTCATCTGAAACGCGATGAACAGGGACTCAGGGATATTCCCCCACAGCGATTCTCTGGTCACTCCGTTCAGGAAGGCCTTGTCGAGTCCGCCCCAGAAGCCGCTCTCGGCCGGGCCGAAGGCGATGCTGTAGCCTGCGACCAACCAGAGAACGGAAATCAGAGCGGTGATCGCGAAGCACTGCATGAGGATGGAGAGCACGTTCTTGCTGCGCACCAGTCCAGCGTAGAACAGCGACAGGCCGGGTATGGTCATGAACAGCACCAGCGCCGTGGCCGTGAGGATCCAGGCGGTGTTGGCGCCATCGAGCTCGCCTTCGGCAGCGAAGGCGAGGGTGGGCAGAGCAGTGAGCAGAAGGCAGAGTATACGGGAGAGAGACTTTCTTGTTGTTGTGCTCATGCGGGCTCTCCTCAGAGCGCGTCGTTGCCGGTCTCGCCGGTGCGGATGCGGATGCTTTGCTCGATGGGCGTGACGAAGATCTTGCCGTCGCCGATCTGACCGGTGTTGGCCGCCTTGCAGATCGCTTCGATGGCGGGCTCCAGCAAGTCGTCGGACACGGCCACTTCGATCTTGGCCTTGGGCAGGAAGTCGATCACGTACTCCGCGCCGCGATAGAGTTCAGTGTGTCCTTTCTGCCGGCCGAAGCCTTTGACTTCTGTAACGGTCATGCCGTTCACGCCAAGTTCCTGCAGGGCTTCGCGGACGTCGTCGGACTTGAAGGGCTTGATAATGGCGGTGATGAGTTTCATGGGGTGTCTCCAGCATCGTTGTAGTGGCCTGCAAGAAATCTGCGGCGCCGGTGTACAGGCGCGCAGACTTTAGCATGGCCTTTGCAGCGGCACCAAGCCCGTGCGAACGCACCAGAATGGGCCGCGCAGATGCACTGTTTGAGTGCATCTGCGCGGCCGTTTTCGTCTCATCCGGGCAGTGCATTCGCGCGAGCCTTGTCGCGCTGCAAGGCCTGCACCGAGCGAATCAACGGCAGCATGATCAACACGAAAATGAAGATCGAGGCAACGCCGAGGGCGCCGAATGCGACCGGCAGCCCCTGCGTCTCGGCCACGCGTCCCAGCAGCGGGCCGGTCAGCATGAAACCGAAACGGAAGTTCAGGCTGGTGAGCGAATTCACTGTCGCGCGCACATTGCCGGGCACGCGGCGATTGAGCGCGTTCACCATGATCACCTGACTCAGGCCGCGGCAGAAGAACAGGATGAACCCCACGATGATTCCCGCCCAACCCTGCAGCCACGCCATGCCGAAATGGCCGAGCACCGGCAGCAGACCGATCAGCGCCAGGGCGAACACCGGCCCGCGGCTGCGCTCCAGATAATGCCCGCACTGACTCGCCACGCCGACGATGACACTCTGAGCGAACCACAGCGCGCCGAACATCACCAGCGACAAGCCCTGTGTCTCCCAGTAGGGCTGCACCAGCCAGGCCACGTGAAAGGTGCAGAGGTTGTAGAGCGGGATCGCGACAAAGGTCTGTCGCAACACCTTGTCGCCCTGCATCAAATGCGCATAAATGGCGCGAAAGCCGCGCAGCGGTCGAGTGCCAGGTGCCTCACGATACGGGGGCTCGTGCAGCAGCAGTGCAAGCACGAGGCAGACCCAGGCCACGCCGGCCTGCGCCGCCACCATCAGATCGAAGGAATTCACGGCCAGCGCGCCCCCCGCCAGTGCCCCCGCCCCTTCGGCAAACGCCTTGGTGGATGACAGATGCGCGATGCTGCCAGTATGAGTGTCCTCGGAGTCCGACAAGGCCCTCTCGGTGTCATACAGCAATGCCAGGTCCGCGCCGGACATCATGCTCGCGGCCACACCCAGCAGGCATTCGAACACCAGCAGCTGCACGAAGCTGTCGGCGAACACCAGCCAGCCATAACCCAGCCCGTGCGCGATGCTGCCAATCAGCAGCACGGTGCGGCGACCGAAGCGATCCGCCAGCATTCCCGAAGGGGCCTCGAGTACCACAATGAAGCCGGCATAGACGGCCTGCAGGTAGAAGATCTCGCTCAGGCTCAGCCCCTTCGACTCGAAGAAAGGCACGATCACCGGCACGATCAGCATGAACATGTGAAAGAAGGCCAGTGCATGGATGATGCGGATGTTGCGCTGCAGTGCCGCAGTGCTGAGTTGGTTTTCCACAGGCATAGGTCCCCCTCTGCACACCCGTGGTGGGTGCACACTGGCAAAGATTCAGGTCGAAAAAAAAGGCCTCGGAGTTCGGCGGGAACTCGGAGGCCTTTTCAGGGTTCAATCATTATTGAATCAGAAGTTTACTCCAAGCCACCCTCCCGGGCGTTCTTCACCGCAATAGGCAGCGCGCGCACATCGACGCGGGTCGATGTATGCATGCAGGCTGTGCGGTGGATGCTTGGGGTGAACATGATGACTCTCGGGTGTTGCATTCTGGTTCAAGAAGGCGCGAAGTCTATGCCTTTGCCAAGGCATGTCAAGCGAAAAAACTGTTCGTTTCAGAAAATGGTCTTGGTGCCTGCCACCATGAAGATGTAACCGGCCGTCACGAGGGCCAGCGCGAAGGCGACGATGCGGGCCTGACGCGTGCGGGCCGTGCGCATGACCACCACGCCGAGTCCGATGTAGACCAGCAGGCCCGCGATCTTCGCCCCAACCCAGGGCGCCACCCAGGGATACATCCCGGACATCACCACCAGCGTGATGGCTGTCAGCAGCAGGAAGGTGTCGATGATGTGGGGCAGCACGCGCACCAGTTTCTTCTCGACGATCGGTGACTCATTGATCTTGAGGATTCCGCGCACCAGAAAACCGAGGACGGAAATCGAGGCGAGGGACATGTGCAGGATCTTGATGAAGGTATACATGATGCGCTTGGTGCTCCTGTTGCTGCGGGTAGTGGGTGGCAGTGCGGACGATGATAGAGCAAAGGGTCAGCGCAGGGAATCGAGCCAGGGTTGCAGTTCATCCCAGTCGATGGGGAAGACGTGGCTGGCACCGGGAGCGAGGCGTGCATCGACGCGTGCACCGGCAGCCGTCAAGGTGTCGCGAATGGCGGGCAGTTGCTTGTCCCAGCGCAGGTAATCATTCTGGCCGATGCGCAGAAATACGGGCAGGCCGGTGAAGTCACCCGGCGCACTGGCGTCCCGCAGGATGCCGGGCACGGCCACGACTCCGTAGTAATTGCGGGGGTTGCGTCCGGCAATCTCCAGCGCTGACGTGCCGCCGTCGGACACGCCGACGAGCAGGGTCTTGCCGACTTCGATGGCAGGCAGCTGCTGCAGCTGCGCAATGATCTGAGGAATTCGCTCGCCATTGCGGCCCGCGAAACCACCGGCTTCGGGCGCCACGGGGAAAGCGATCACCCAGCCCCGGCTGGCCAGCTCGTGACCGAGCCAGAACTGGGCGCGCACGATGTATTCATTGGCGGCGCCACCGGACATCAGCACGCTGAGCGGCCACGGCCCTTCGCCGCTTGACTTGGGATAGAACACGAAGACTTTCACCGAGCTGCCATCGTCGAGCACGATCTGCTCTTCCGCTGCCCGTGTGAGGACGGGGAGCAGCAGGATCAGGAATGCAAACGTGCGCAACAGATTCATGAGCCTTGCCAGGTGCTTGAGTGTTGCCTTGAAGTCTAGCAGCAAACCGCGCACTGCAAGCGGGGATTCGACAAACAGCCTGTGTTCTCCGGTCGTCGCAGCGCGCGGGGTGTGCCCGTTCAGTCGGTCGTCAGTCTGACGGGGACGGCCTTGAAGCCTGGCGTGTGGCTGCGCGGGTCGGTGTGCAGCGGCACCAGCACATTGGCCTCGGGGAAATACATCAGCAGATTGCCGCGCCGGATGTCGAAGGGCTTCACTTTCAGTCCGGCAAGCCGGCCCGCGCTGCTGGTGAGGGTGACGTGCTGGTCTTCCTGCAGGCCGGCCGCACGCATGTCGGCCGGATGCATCATCACGATGTGCCGCTCGCTCTGGCGCCGGTAGGTGTCCTTGTCCGTGTACACGATGGTGTTGAACTGGCCTTCGCTGCGCACCGTGCTGAGCATGAACTCCTGAACGCCCAGGACGGGGCGGGCGGCCTGCGCGGCCGGCCGCAGGAAGTGTGCACGGCCGTCCGGCGTGGCGAAGCGGGGCTGCGCGAGATGGCGTTCGCCCACATGGAATTCCTGCTTCGTCTCGTCGATCTCGCCCAGCGCTGCGTAACCGGGAATCACGCGGGCAATGGCCTGGCGGATAGTGCGGTGCTCGGCAAACGGCGCGAAATCCAGCGTCTCGCGCGGGATCACCCGCTCGGCGATGCGGCTCAGCAATTCGACTTCGGAACACAGGCCCTCGATGCGCTCGAAGCCGCCATCGCTCAGACGCACGTAGTTGAACATGGACTCCTGCGTGGTGGGCTGTGTCTCTTCGTCACGCACGCGAATCGGCAGCACCAGAGATTCCTCACCGAGGCCATGGACATGGCCGAGGTTGAGTGTGGAACTGAGCTGGACCCGGAAGGGAATCGCCGCGAGCGCCTGCGCCGTGAACTGGCTGTCCGGACTCGCCGCATACAGATTGCCGCCGAGCAGCACGGCCGCATCGATGCGCCCCTCGTGCGCGGCGCGCAGGCAGGCCAGCGTGTCCATGCCCGCCGACTGTGGCAGGCGTATGCCGAGGCTCGTCTCAAGGCGCTCGAACACGTGCT